>CANJSR010000084.1 GCA_947476855.1 Acetobacteraceae bacterium | reverse complement strand
TCCCCCCCGCCTTCATGGATGAGCTTCGTGCCCGCACCCCGATCTCGGCGGTGATCGGGCGGCGGGTCAGGCTCGCCCGGTCGGGGCGCAACTGGAAGGGCTGCTGCCCCTTCCATGGGGAAAAGACCCCCAGCTTCTACGTCTACGACGACCATTTCCACTGCTTCGGCTGCGGGGCGCATGGCGACGCGATCGGCTTCGTCATGCAAAGCCAGGGTTCGTCGTTCATGGAGGCGGTGGAGCAGCTCGCCTCCGAAGCCGGCCTGTCCGTCCCCAAGCCCACCCCGGAAGCGGCCGAGGCGGAACGCCACCGGCTCGACCTGAACGCGGTGCTGGAAGCTGCCGCCGCCGCCTACCAGCGCCGCCTCCATCTGCCGGAGGGCCGCTCGGCGCTGTCCTATCTGCAAACCCGCGGCCTGACGGACGAAACGATCGACCGTTTCGGCCTCGGCTGGTCGGGGGAAGGCCGCGGCGCCCTGGCCGCGGACCTCGGGCGCGAAGGCGTCACCCAGGACCAGTTGGTCGAAGCCGGCCTGATGCGACGGGATGAGGACACCGGCCGCTTCACCGACCTGTTCTACAACCGCGTCATGTTCCCGATCCGCGACCGGCGCGGCCGAGCGATCAGCTTCGGCGGGCGGATCATGGGCGATGGGCAGCCGAAATACGTGAACGGGCCGGAGACGGAATTATTCTCCAAACGCCGCAACCTCTACGGCCTGGACCAGGCGCGGGAGGCGATGCGCGCCGGCGCCACCCTGCTGGTGGTGGAAGGCTACATGGACGTCATCGCCCTCCACCAGGCCGGCTTCCGCGGCGCGGTCGCGCCATTGGGCACCGCCCTGACGGATGAGCAACTGGAAGCGCTCTGGCGCCTGTCCCCCGCCCCCGTTCTGTGCTTCGACGGCGACGCGGCCGGCGGGCGGGCGGCGGCGCGGGCGGCGGAACTCGCCCTGCCCCTGATCAGCGCCGAACGCGGGCTGCGCCTGATGACCCTGCCGTCGGGGGAAGACCCGGACAGCCTGGTCCGCCGCCAGGGCGCGACCACGTTCCAATCGGCGATCGATGCCGCTCGGCCGTTGTACGACATGCTGTATGACCTGCTGCGCCCTTCCGGCGGGGCGAACACGCCCGAACAGCGCGCCTCCTTCCGCAATCGCCTCATCGAAGTCACCCAACGCATCGAGGATAAGACCCTCGGCAGCGAATATCGGCGAGTGTTGCTCGATCGCTTCTTCGCGGATGGACGCACCAGGCCGAACGACCGGGCAAGGCGCGGAGAGGGGCAACAGCGCAATGGACAGTTCGGCGGGCAATTCGGCGGAAATCGGCCATCCGGGCGCCCGCAACCGCCGCGCCCGACACCGAACAGCGACCATACGGGACAGGAACGGGCGCGGATTTTGACGGCGATTTTGCTGCGTCATCCCACGCTCTGGCACGATGTCTACCATGCGTACGAAGCATTGCCGCTCGATCCGATGCTGGATCGGGTGCGCGCGGCGATGATCCGTTGGGCGGAACACACCGAAGTGCTTGACACTCAAGGGCTGATGGACCACCTGACGAGTTCGGGCCTGAAGGACGATGTCGACAATGTACTGGCCGCGGCACCCGTGCCCCTGCCCGGCTGCGCGGCACCGGAGGCGATGCCAGCGGAGGCCGAGTCAGGGTGGTGGCATATTTTCGGGTTCTTGAACGTCGAACACCTGCGTCAGGAAGTCGCGCAATCACAGATCACGCTCGCCCGCGACATGACGACGGAGAATCAGGCGCGCCACCAGGCGCTGACCGAGGCTCTGCGCAAGGTCCAGTCCGGTGAGACCGACGGCGTCGAACTCGCCGCTTAATTTGAATAAGCCGAACCACCCGATTGGTGGCTTGGATGACCGAGGAGTGTGCTGACGAATGGCCACGAAACCAAGCGTCGCGGGCGATACGGCGACCGCCGAACCGGACGTCGAGAACACCTTGCTGGATTCCCAGACCGCCGCCGTCAAGCGGCTGGTCGCGCGCGGCAAGGAGCGGGGCTACATCACCTTCGACGAACTGAACGCGATCCTGCCGCCTGACCAGAACAGCAGCGAGCAGATCGAGGACGTGATGGCCAACTTCTCGGAGTTGGGCATCCAGGTCGTTGAGGGCGAGGAAGCCGAGGACGGGGAAGCCCCGGTCGCCAAGGCCGAAAAGACCGAGGAAGCCGAGGAAGAAGAAGGCCAGACCGGCAACGTCGACGAGGCGAGCCTCGGCCGCACCGACGACCCGGTCCGGATGTACCTGCGCGAGATGGGCAGCGTCGAGCTGCTGTCGCGTGAGGGCGAGATCGCGATCGCCAAGCGCATCGAAGCCGGCCGCGACATGATGATCCACGGGCTGTGTGAAAGCCCGCTGACCTTCAAGGCGATCATCTCCTGGCACGACCAGCTCAAGGCTGGCCGGATGTTGCTGCGCGACATCATCGACCTTGAAGCGACCGACGGCGCCGGCGCGCCGACCGGCGAAGTGGCCGAAACCGACGAACCCGCCGCCCCGCCCGAGGCCACCTTCCCCGCCAACGACGACATCGACGGCGATGAGGAAAGCGATGGCCCGTCCATGTCGCTCTCTGCGCTCGAGGAAAAGCTGAAGCCCGAGGTTCTCGCGAACTTCGAGGAAATCGAGTCGCTGTACAAAAAGCTGCACAAGATGCAGCACCGCCGGCTCGACCAGATGACGAGCGGCGAGGAAGTCACCATCCGCTCCGAGAAAAGCTACGAGAAGACGCGTGAGGAACTGGTCCAGAAGGTCGGCCAGGTCCGCCTGCACAACAACCGGATCGAGGAGCTGGTCACCCAGCTCAAGCAGCTCAACCAGCGTCTGACCACGCTGGAAGGCCAGCTCATGCGCATGGCCGAGGGCTGCAAGGTCTCGCGGGAAGAATTCCTCCGCAGCTATCGCGGCAATGAGCTCGACCCGAACTGGGTGGAGAAGGTGAACAAGCTGCCGGCCCGCGGCTGGAAGCTGTTCGTCGTCAAGCACACGACCGACATCGCCAATGTCCGCGCGCAGATTTCCGCCGTCGCGACCGATGCCAGCCTGCCGATCGCGGAATTCCGCCGCGTCTACATGACCGTCAGCCGCGGCGAGCGTGACAGCGCGCGGGCCAAGAAGGAGATGATCGAGGCCAATCTCCGCCTCGTGATCTCCATCGCCAAGAAATACACCAATCGCGGCCTGCAGTTCCTGGACCTGATCCAGGAAGGCAATATCGGCCTGATGAAGGCGGTCGATAAGTTCGAATACCGCCGCGGCTACAAGTTCTCCACCTACGCCACGTGGTGGATCCGGCAGGCGATCACCCGGTCGATCGCCGACCAGGCGCGGACCATCCGCATTCCCGTGCACATGATCGAGACGATCAACAAGCTGGTCCGCACGTCGCGGCAGATGCTGCACGAGATCGGCCGCGAACCGGCGCCCGAGGAGCTGGCCGACAAGCTGGGGATGCCGCTTGAGAAGGTCCGCAAGGTCCTGAAGATCGCCAAGGAGCCGATCAGCCTCGAAACCCCGATCGGGGATGAGGAAGACAGCCACCTGGGTGACTTCATCGAGGACAAGAACGCCGTCATCCCGCTGGATGCCGCCATCCAGGCCAATCTGCGCGAAGCCACCACGCGCGTCCTCTCGTCCCTGACGCCGCGTGAGGAACGTGTCCTCCGCATGCGCTTCGGCATCGGCATGAACACCGACCACACCCTGGAAGAGGTCGGGCAGCAGTTCAACGTGACCCGCGAACGTATCCGCCAGATCGAGGCGAAGGCGCTCCGCAAGCTCAAGCATCCCAGCCGGAGCCGGAAACTCCGCAGCTTCCTGGACGACTGAGGTGTGTTGCGGGCAAGGCACGGGGGATCATCCGGGTCGGATGGCGGTGTAATGGAAACGGCGACCAGGGTGGCCGTGGTGGTCACCTTTCTCCGCATGGAATGGCCACCTCTGGACCCGGTTCCACCGCTGCCCGAGGAGATGCGCCTGGTGCGGGTGACCGCACCGACCGTGGCGTTCTACCGCTATCTGTACAACACCGTGGGCGCCGAGTATGTCTGGTGGCTGCGGCGCACCATGCCCGACCGGGAACTGGCCGATCTTCTCGGCAATCGCGCGGTATCCATCCACGTGATGTACGAAGGTGGCCAACCGGCGGGGTTCTTTGAGCTCGACCGGCGCCCCTGGCCGGATACCAACCTGAGCTATTTCGGGCTGTTCCCGCACGCGGTCGGCACCGGCGTGGGCTATGCCTTCCTGCGTGCCGCCATCAAGGAGGCCTGGCGCGACGGGACCAAGGGCATGACGGTGAACACCTGCACCGCCGACCATCCGCGCGCCCTGCCGACCTATATGCGCGCCGGCTTCCGCCCGACCCGGCAGGTCCAAGAAATCTGGAGCGTGCCCAACCGCCTGGGCCTTCGCATCCCGAGCAACCTGCGCGCCTGATCCCAGGCGCGCCCGCCGGACCCATGGCGGAATGGCTGCATCCAGCCCCCAGCGACGCGTCAAACATCGGAACGCATAATGCAAATCATGAGACGCCTGGGGTCATGGATCCCGGTTCTGGGGTTGCTGCTGGCGCAGCCCGCCGCCGCCCAGGACACGATCAAGATCGGCTACACGGAATCCCTGTCGGGCACGTTTGCCCAGGTCGGTGATCAGGCCATCAAGTCGGTGCAGTTCCTGATCGACCACGTCAACGCCCAGGGTGGCGCGCTTGGCAGGAAGCTGGAACTGGTACCCATCGACAACAAGGCGCAACCGGCCGATGCGCTGGCGGCGTTGCAGAAAATGGTTGATGACGGCCTGACCATCATCCTCAACTGCGGCCCGTCCAATATCTCCGCGGCCCTGGTGGACGGCGTCAACAAGCACAATGCGCGGAACAAGGACCGTCGGCTCGTCTACGTCAATTGCGGTGGCGTCGCGCCGGAACTGACCAACGAGAAATGCAGTTTCTGGCATTTCCGCACCGACGCCCATGCCGGCATGAAGGCCGAGATCATGGTCCGCACGCTGCCAACCACCATCACCAAGGTCTATCTGATCAATCAAGACTATCTGTTCGGCCAGGCCGTGCAGCGTGACCTGCGGATTTATCTGACGCAGCTTCGCCCTGACGTCATGATCGTCGGCGACGAACTGATCCCCCTTGGCAAGATCAAGGATTTTTCGTCCTACCTCGCCAAGGTCAAGATGGCGGGCGCGCAGGCCGTGCTGACCGGCAACTGGGGCCCCGACCTGTCGCTGCTGGTCAAAAGCGGCATGGAAGCCGGCCTGGGCCTCGATTATTACACCTATTACGGGCATCTCGCCGGAGGGCCGACCGCCATCGGGCCTGTCGGCAACGGCAAGGTCCACTCCGTGATGAGTTTCAGCGAGAACCTGGACCCGCAGACCGACAATGTCGCGCTGGATACCTGGGTCCAATCGTTCCGGCGGAAATTCGACTTCGGCTTCGGTTTCGCTGAACGCTGGCTTGCCATCGAGCTGATCGCGCGGGCGATCAACAAGGCGGGGTCCACCGATGCCCTGCTGGTCGCGCGCGCCATGGAAGGCATGAGCTGGCGGGACGCCACCGGCCAGCAGGTCACCATGCGGGCCGAGGATCACCAGATCCTGATGCCCTACTACCTCGGCACCTTTCAGGACGGTCTCAAATACGACGCCGAACGAACCGGCCTCGGCTGGCACATCGACGCCACGGTCAAGGCCGAGGACGTCGCACAGCCGACAACCTGCAAGATGAGCCGCCCTGACAGCTAAGCGGACTTTCGTGGCGAGGGGCACGGAGCTCTGCTTAGAACGGGGTGATGGCGCATCATTTTGTCGGCTTCGCACCCGCGGCGCTCCGCCGACGGACGCTTCGCGTGACACTGGCCCCGAACCCCGGTAGGGACCGGTGTCACGACACGGGCCGCCAGGTGTCCCTATCCCGCTTTCACATCCGCCACCTTGGCGCCGGTCATGCGCAAAAGCGCCTCGGCCGTCGTTCGGAACACATGGCTGGGCGATCCCGCCGCCGCCCAGACCGGATCCAACGTCAGCAGATCCTCATCCAGGATGAACAACGGCTGGCCGGTATGCCCGACCGGGGATACGCCGCCGACCGCGAACCCCGTCGCCTCCCGCACCCAATCCGCGTCGGCGCGCCCCAGCTTCTGACCCAGGATCTCTTCCGCCTTCTTCTGGTCGACGCGGTTCGCCCCCGACGTGATCACCACCGCCGCTCGGCCGCCCGCGCGGAAGACGATCGACTTGGCGATCTGGGCCACGTCGCACCCCACCGCCGCGGCCGCGTCGGCCGCCGTGCGCGTGCCGGCGGGAAACGCCGTGATCGTGTCCTCATGGCCCGCCGCCAGCAGAGCGCCCCGCACCCTTTCTACCGAACCACCCGCTGATGAACCTGACATCGTGACCATATCTCCCGGCATGGAATCCCTCGCGCTCTATATCCATTGGCCGTTCTGCCTCGCCAAGTGCCCGTACTGCGACTTCAACTCCCATGTCCGCGATCGCATCCCCCAGGACCGGTTCCGCGACGCGCTCCGCGCCGAACTGGCGTGGGAGGCAGAACGCCTCGGCCGCCGCCGCCTGACCTCGGTCTTCTTCGGCGGCGGCACGCCCAGCCTGATGGAACCGGACACCGCCGGGTTGCTGCTGGCCGACGCGATGCGCCTGTTCGATCCCGCGCCCGACCTGGAAATCACCCTGGAAGCCAACCCCACCAGCGTGGAGGCCGGACGCCTCGCCGGGTTCCGCGATGCCGGGGTCAACCGTGTCTCGCTGGGCATTCAAAGCCTCGATGAGACCGCGCTCCGCATGCTGGGCCGGCAGCATTCCGCCCCGCAGGCGGTGGCGGCGCTTGAGATGGCGCGGGCGCTGTTCCCGCGGATTTCCTTCGACCTGATCTATGCCCGCCCCGGCCAGGACGTGGCGGCATGGCGGGCGGAACTGCGGGACGCGCTGGCGCTCGTGGCCGATCACCTGTCGCTGTATCAGCTGACGATCGAGCCGGGGACAAAGTTCGAAACCCTGCACCGGCGCGGCGACCTGGTCCTGCCCGAGGATGACCTCGGCGCCGCTCTGTATGAAACCACGGCCGAGGAAGCCGCCCGGTTCGGATTGGCGGCCTACGAGGTCTCCAACTACGCCGTCCCCGGGCGGGAAAGCCGGCACAACCTGACCTATTGGCGATACGCCGACTATGCCGGCATCGGACCTGGCGCACATGGACGGCTGACGCTGGATGGCGCCTTGCGCGCCACGAGCCGGCACCGCGCGCCGGAACCCTGGGCGGAGCGGGTGGAGCGGCAAGGCCATGGCACCCGCGACGAAGCCGAACTGACCGAACAGGAACGCGCCCGCGAGATGCTGCTGATGGGCCTACGCCTGACCGAGGGCATCGATCCGGCTCTTTTCCAACACCGTACCGGCGTGGCGATCGGCAATGCGGTCGATCCGGACATTCTGGGGCAGGCGATCGAGGCCGGGTATCTGGATGTCACGCCCGACCGGTTTCGCGCCACCGACCAGGGCCGGCTGCGCCTGGACGCGCTGCTGGGCGCGCTGGTGGTATAGCTCGGCATCCCGGCCGAGGGTCCATCGGGCCGGCGTGCTGGGCACTCGGACGCCTCCACCCGTCAGGGGCGGACTGGTGGTGGAGCTTCGGCATTCCGGCCGAGGGACCACCGGGCCGGCACCCAGAGCGCATGGACGCTTTCACCCGTCATGGGCGGGCTTGGCCCGCCCATCGCCAAGAACGCCGATGGTGGTCCTTTGCCCCGTTAGATCAACGGACTGAGTGTTGGGCGATGGCCGGGTCAAGCCCGCCCATGACGATGAGGGGCAAACGGGATCGCCCCAACGCCTCTGCGGCTACTCCATGCCCTCGTAGAAATCATTCCCTTTGTCATCGACGACGATGAACGCGGGGAAGTTCTCGACCTCGATCCGCCACACCGCTTCCATGCCGAGTTCCGGATATTCCAGCACCTCGACCTTACGGATGCAGTCCTGCGCCAGGCGCGCCGCCGGCCCACCCACGGACCCGAGGTAGAACCCGCCATATGCCTTGCAGGCATCCCGCACGGCCTTGGATCGGTTGCCTTTCGCCAGCATCACCAGCGACCCGCCAGCTGCCTGGAACTCGGCGACATAGCTGTCCATGCGGCCGGCCGTGGTCGGGCCGAAGCTGCCGGTCGCCATGCCCACCGGAGTCTTCGCCGGGCCCGCGTAATAAACAGGGTGGTTCTTGATGTAGTCTGGCAAGCCGAGGCCGGCGTCCAGCCGCTCCTTCAGCTTCGCGTGCGCGATGTCGCGCGCCACGACCATCGTGCCGGTCAGCGACAGCCGCGTCTTCACCGGGAAGGACGAAAGCGTCTTCCGGATCTGCTCCATCGGCTGGTTCAGGTCGATCGCCACCGATTCGTCGGGCAGATGGTCATCCGTTGTCTCAGGGAGGTAATGCGCCGGATCGGCTTCGAGCTGCTCCAGGAACACACCCTCGGGCGTGATCTTCGCCAGGATCTGCCGGTCCGCGCTGCATGACACGCCGATGCCGATCGGCAGAGACGCGCCATGGCGCGCCAGTCGCACCACGCGGACGTCGTGGCAGAAATACTTGCCGCCGAACTGCGCCCCGATGCCGATGTTGCGGGACAGTTCCAGCACCTGCTTTTCCAGCTCCAGGTCGCGGAAGGCGTGGCCGGCCTTGCTGCCCTCGGTCGGCAGGCTGTCGAGCCAGCGGGTCGAGGCCAGCTTCACCGTCTTCAGCGTCATCTCGGCGGAAGTCCCACCGATCACGATCGCCAGATGGTACGGCGGGCAGGCCGAGGTCCCCAGCGTCTTCATCTTGGTTTCCAGGAACTTCAACAGCCGCTCGGGCGAGAGCACCGCGCGGGTTTCTTGGAAAAGGAAGGTTTTGTTGGCCGATCCGCCGCCCTTGGCGACGAACATCAAATGGAATTCATCGGCGTGGTGGTTGCCGGGGGCCGCCATGATGTCGAACTGGACGGGCAGGTTGTTGCCCGTGTTGACCTCGTTGAACATCGACAGCGCGGCCATCTGCGAATAGCGCAGGTTGGTTTCGGTATAGGTCCGATGCACGCCCCAGGACAGCGCCTCTTCCTCATCGCCGTCGACCCAGACGCGCTGGCCCTTCTTGCCGAACACGATCGCGGTGCCGGTGTCCTGGCACATCGGCAGCACGCCGCCTGCCGCGATATTGGCGTTCTTCAGCAGATCCAGCGCCACGAACCGGTCGTTCCCACTCGCCTCCGGGTCATCGAGGATCGCCCGTAGCTGCGCCAGATGCCCCGGCCGCAGCAGATGCGACACGTCATGAAAGGCCCGCACCGCAAGCTCACTGAGCGCATCCGGCGCGATCCGCAGCACCGTCTGCCCGTCGCAATTGACGGTCCGAACCCCTTGGATATCCAGCTTCTTCCAGGGCGTCGTCTCCGGCCCCAAGGGGAACATCGGGGAATAGAGGAAACCGGCGGGGCGCGGGCTGGGGGGCTTCATCGGGGCGTTCATCGGCGTGCTCCTTCAACGAGAGCGATACGGAAACAAGTACGGATGGCCGAACGGCGTCGGGTCAGTTGCGCGGCGGGGACCGGCGGCGGAACGCGTCGAGGCTGACGACCTGCGGGCTTTCGGGCTCCGCTGGTTCCGACGCATCGGCCGTGGGTTCCTCGGGCGGCGGCGGCGGCGCTTCGACCTTCACCTCCTCCTCGGTTACCGGGCGGAAGCGCAGCCCATAGCGGACATGCGGATCGGCGAAGGCGACGATCGCGTTCAGCGGCACATGCAGCATCGAGGGCACGCCGCCAAAGGACAGCCCGACCGAGATCATGTCGGTGTCCCAGTCCATCCGCAGGTCCCAGAACTGGTGCTGCAGGACGATGGTCATTTCCTGGGGATACTGCGCCTTGAGCCGAGCGGGGATCGACACGCCAGGGTGGTCCGTGCGGAAGGTCAGATAGAAATGATGCCCATCCGGCAGGCCCTTCTCGACAACGAACTCCACCGCCTTCGCCACGACGTGGCGGAGCGCGCGTTCGGTCCAGTCGTCATAGGGCAACAGGCTATCCGGCCGCTGCTCCTTGTCATCTTCCATCCGGCAACCCTCGTGAGATGCGTCAGCTTCTGGCGCATGTGCGCCAATACCCATAGCGCGCCACGCGCCGGGAACCCATAGCGCGGGCGCTCGGGGCGGCAAAGTCGGTACATCACGCAATTCGGCCAGAAGCGGCGGGATTGCAAGGGGCCGGCCCCCCATCGTTGCGCAACAGGTGCCCTTTGACAGCCTGAAATCCGAGGCGAATGCTCCCCCGATGACCGAAACCGCCGACTCCACCGGGCAGGACGACGACCACGGCCCCTGGCGCCGCACACTCTGGGCAATGGTCGCGGTGCAGTTCGTCATGAGTATCTCGTTCAACATCGTGGCCCCGATCATGCCGCTGTTCCTGCCCGACCTCGGCGTGACGACGCCGGCCGCGGTCAATCTCTGGGCGGGCGTGCTGGCGGCGGCGACGTCATGCGTGGCGGTGTTCGCGGCGCCGATCTGGGGCGGGCTGGCGGACCGGCACGGGCGCAAGCTGATGGTGCTGCGATCGACCCTCGGTATCGGCATCTTCACCTTCCTCATGGGCATCGCCCTCGGACCCTGGCAGATGCTCGGCCTGCGCGCCGGGATGGGGCTGCTGGCAGGGTTCAACTCGGCAGCCACCGTCATGGTCGCTTCCCAGGTGCCCGAGCGGCGCCTGGGCTATGCGATGGGCTGGATGAGCACGGGGACCCTGGTCGGATCACTGATCGGGCCGGTGATCGGCGGCGGGATCGCCGACCTGACCGGCAGCTTCCGCCTGCCCTTCTTCTTCGGCGGCACGCTCTGCATCGGCGCCTTCCTGGTGACCCTGTTCCTGGTGCCCGAGCGCTTCACGCCCCCTGACAAATCCAAGGCCAAGGCGTCCTTGCTGGCTGGCATCGCGATCGTCGCCCGCTCCCTCCCGCTGCTGTCGCTGATCGTCGTGCTGATGATGGGACAGTTCGCGACCCACGCGGTGCAGCCGGTCATCACCCTGCATGTGCAGGACATGCTGGGTCCGAGGCCGAATCTGGCGACATTGGGCGGGATCGCCTACTCGGTCACCGGGATCGCCGGCGCGCTGGCGGTGCCATACCTGGGTCGGCGCAGCGACCGGATAGGCTACCGCACCACGCTGCTGATCTGCCTGGCGGGGGCCGCCCTGTTCACCGCGCCGCAGGCCCTGCCGCTGGGGTACCCGGCCTTCGTCGCCGAACGCTTCGGGCTGGGGCTGTTCGTGGGCGGGGTGCTGCCGGCGGCCAACGCGCTGATCGGCAAGCTGACCGATCCGGCGCAGCGCGGCACGACCTATGGGCTGCTGTCCTCGGCCTATTTCATCGGTAACACGACCGGCCCGCTGACCGGCGGCGTCGTCGCCGCGAGCTTCGGGATCAACTGGGTCTTCGCCCTGACCGCCGCGATGCTGACCGCCAACCTGATCTGGGTCTGGCTGGTCGTGCCGGATGACCGGTTGAAGTAACACCGACCGCCCCCTCCGGCGAATGGCATTCAGGAAGGTTTCGTGTAGCGGCTGCGCCTTTACGGCGTCGGTGTCCCGATCCGAGGTAATCCCCCTGGGTTGACCCCATTGGGATGGTCGGCCCTGGCCCACACCAGGTCGGCTTACGCCTCGCCATCGCCGTCCTGTTCGAACTTCCGACGGAGCGCCAGGATAACCCGATGGGTCGTCGTCAGGTCAGCGGTCTCCAACCCTTCCGATAGCGCGTTGATCCACGCCGCCTGCAGGCCCATCGCGGCGTCAAAGGCTTGGCGTCCCTTGTCCGTCAGCAGAACCAACTGCGCCCGGCGATGATGCGGATTGGTCTGGAACGCCACCAGCCCTTCCCGCGCCAGGTCGTTCACGATCCTCTGTACATTCTGACGGTTGGCGCCCATGTCCCGCGCCAGCCAAGCCACCGGCTGCGGCCGATCGACGGCCAGGATGCTCCCCAACACCTGCCACCGCGCGCTGGTCAGCCTCAGGCCCGCCACCAGCCTGTCGCCCGCCGTCAGCATGCGATTGTTGAGCCTGAACAGGTCCAGCACCAGGTCGGTCAGGGCGGCGCCGGCCGGCGTCCGGGATGGTTCCGTCATTGGTCTATAGCTTCCCATATTGACACCATAGTGTCGTATCGGTACGTAGAAGCATATATCAATACCGTACGGAGCAAGCCATGACCCTCCTTCGTTCCATGGACCCGAAATTTCCGATCCAGCGGCAGATCGCCCTTGAGGAATCGCCCGTCGTGCTGATCAACATCTTCACGCTGGACAAGGAAGATGAGGCGACGTTCCTGCAGGTCTGGGAGGACGACGCGGCCTTCATGAAGGCCCAGCCCGGGTTCATCTCAACGCAGTTGCACCGCGCGATCGGCGACAGCCCGACCTATCTGAACTATGCCGTCTGGCAATCGACCGCTGATTTCCGGGCGGCGTTCACGCATCCCACGTTCCAGGGGAAGCTGTCCGCCTATCCGTCATCCTCGGTCGCGACCCCGCATCTGTTCCGCAAGGTCGCGGTGCCCGGCATCTGCGTCGCCTGAGCCGGGCACATCCTGACGCCGGGGCGGCGTCAGGCGTTCAGCCGCTCCGCCACGCGACCCATCAGTGCTTCCCGCTCGGTCCGCATCCCGGACAGATGCTTGCGCGCCATGGCGAGCACCTGTTCGGGGGCGGTGTCGGGCGATCCCGACTCGAACGGCGGCGCGGGGGCGTATTCGATCTGGAGCTGGATCGACTGCGCGACGGTCGGCCCGCACATCTCGCCCACCAGCGTTAGGGCGAAATCGATCCCCGCGGTCACGCCGCCGCCGGTGAAGATGTTGCCGTCGCGCACGACGCGCCCCTTGGTCGGGATCGCGCCCAGCGCCGCCAGGAAGTCATGCGAGCCCCAATGCGTCGTGGCGTGCTTGCCCTTCAGCAGCCCGGCCGCGCCCAGCACCAGGGCGCCGGTGCAGACGGAGGTGATGTAGCGCGCGCCGGCGGCCTGGCGGCGGAGGAAATCCAGCACCTCCGGATCCTCCATCACCGCGGCGACCCCGGACCCGCCGGGGACGCAGATGACGTCGAGCTGCGGGCACTCGGCAAGCGTCGTGTCAGGGACGATCTTCATGCCGGTGATGGCCTGGACCGGGTCCTTGGTCTTCCACAGCAGATGGACGGTCGCGCCCGGGGTGGCGGCAAAGACCTCAGTGTCCGTCCGAGAGGTCTGCGAGTCATTTGAATCACTTATCGCAGGGGGCTTGAAGTCATTGAATCACCCATGATTC
>CANJSR010000083.1 GCA_947476855.1 Acetobacteraceae bacterium | reverse complement strand
GCTTTGCCCCCTCGACCCCCACCAAGGGCTCGCCCTTGGAACCGCTCATTGGGGAGAATGCAGGAGGGGCCAACCCGGACCTTGCTCGGTCACGGTTGGCCCCTCCTGCATTCCCCCCAACCAATGGTTTCCAAAGGCCAAGGCCTTTGGTGGGGTTAAGGGGCAAAGCCCCTTATGGGGTCTGGGGTGAAACCCCAGCGCTACGCCGCTTCCGCCGGCGCGCGGTGCCGGTCATACAGGAACCCCATCACTCGGGCGCGGGCCGCCACGAAGGCCGGGTCGCGTGACAGGACCAGCCGATCCCGGGGGCGGGGCAGGTCGATCGTCAGGATTTCACCGATCGTTGCATCCGGGCCGTTTGTCATCATGACGATCCGGTCCGACAGCAGAACGGCCTCGTCGACGTCGTGCGTGATCATCATCACGGTGGTTTTCAGGCGGGCGTGGATTTCCATGACCTGGTCCTGGAGGTGCGCCCGGGTAAGGGCGTCCAGCGCGCCGAAGGGCTCGTCCAATAGTAGAACGCGGGGCTGCATCGCCAGCGCCCGAGCGATCCCGATGCGCTGCTTCATGCCGCCGCTGATCTCGTGCGGGCGCTTGTCGGCCGCGGGCATCATGCGGACCAGGGCCAGGTTCTCATCCACCCATTCCGCCCGTTCGGCGCGGGACTTGCTGCGTCCGAAGACCTGGTCGACGGCCAGGCGCACGTTTTCCCGGCACGTCAGCCAGGGCAACAGGGAGTGGTTCTGGAACACTACCGCGCGGTCGGGGCCTGGCTCGTTCACCTCGGTCCCGTCCAGCACGACGCCGCCGGAGGTTGCCTTCAGCAGGCCGGCCACGATGTTCAGCAGCGTGGACTTGCCGCAACCGGAATGACCGATGACCGAAACGTATTCGCCGGGCGCGACCTTCAGGCTGACGCTTTCCAGCACGGCCGGTCCGTTCGCGGCGAAGCGCATGCCGACATGATCGATTTCAAGTGAGCTCGACATGATGTTTCTCCCTCAGGCCGATGTGCCGCGGGTGATGATGCGCCCGGCCAGAGTGACCAGCCGGTCGAGCACGAAGCCGACCAGGCCGACATAGATCAGGGCGACGATGATGTCGGAGATGTTGGAGGAGTTCCACGCATCCCAGATGAAGAAGCCGATGCCGACGCCGCCGATCAGCATCTCGGCCGCGACGATCGCCAGCCAGGACAGGCCGATGCCGATGCGCAGGCCGGTGAAGATGAAGGGCGCGGCGGCTGGTAGCAGGATGCGGGTGAAGAAGCGGATGCCGCGCAGTTGGATGACGGCGGCGACGTTGCGATAGTCCTGCGGAACGTTCCGGACTCCGACCGCGGTGTTGATGATCACCGGCCAGACGGCGGTGATGAAGATCACGAAGATGGCACTGGGCTGTGCTTCCCGGAACGCGGCAAGCGACAAAGGCAGCCAGGCCAGAGGCGGCACGGTGCGCAGCACCTGGAAGATCGGGTCCAGCCCGCGCATCGCCAGTTCGCTGGTGCCAACCAGCATGCCCATCGCGATGCCGCCGATCGCCGCCAGCATGAAGCCGAAGGCCACGCGCTGGAGGCTGGCCAGAAGATGCCAGCCCAGGCCGCGATCCAGCCCACCATTGTCGTAGAACGGGTGCAGGATCAGGTCCTTGCTGTCGGCCCAGATCTTGGTGGGCGCCGGCAGCATCGAGGTCGGGCTGTCCGCCATAAACTGCCAGATTCCCAGCAGCAGCGTCAGCATGATCAGCAGCGGTACCACGGCCACCGCAAAGTCACGCAGCCGGGGAACGACATGGGTCATGATGGCGGATCGTACGCCATCCAGCCTGGGAATGGGCGTGGACACTTTCTCGGTCCGCCGGGTCATCGAAAGGGACATGTCACGCTCCCGCTCAGGCCGATATTTTCTTGATGGCGAGGCTTGCCAGATAGGTGGCCGGCGCTTCCGGATCGAACACCTTGCCGTCGAAGAAGGTTTCCTTGCCGCGCGATGTGCCGACCGGCATCTCGGCCGCCGACACGCCGGCCTGCGCCGCGGCGGCCCGCCAGATATCCTCCCGGTTGACCGCGCCAATCAGCGCCTTGGTGTCGAGGTCGGCGGGCATGATGCCCCAGCGCTGGTCCTCGGTCAGGAACCACAATTCGTGGGAGCGGAACGGGTAGGAGGCATGGTCGGCGAAGAACTTCATCCGCAGCGGGGAGTTCTCGACCTTGCGGCCGTCGCCGTAGTTCACGTTGCCGAGGGAGCGCGGCAGGATATCCGCTGGCGGCACGTTGAACCAGGCTCGCTTGCCCAGGATGCCGGCCAGTTCTTCCTTGTTCGTATCAACGTCGCACCATTTCTGCGCCTCGATCACGGCACTGGTGAGCGCGGTGGCGGCGATCGGGTTCGCGGCGACGAAATCGGCGCGCATGGCAAAGGACTTTTCGGGATGGTCCTTCCAGATCTCACCGGTCTGGCAGGCGGTGTAGCCCAGGCCCTGGTTCACCAGCTGGTCGTTCCAGGGCTCACCCACGCAGAACGCGTCCATGGTGCCGACCTTCATGTTGGCGACCATCTGCGGCGGCGGGACGACGATCGTTTCGACGTCCTTCTCCGGATCGATCCCGCCAGCGGCGAGCCAGTAGCGGATCCAGAGGTCATGGGTGCCGCCGCGGAAGGTCATGGCGACCTTGTTGTTGCCCTTGGCGGCAAAGGCGGCCTTCAGCGGGCTGGAGTCGAGTTTCGCCCCCGCCGGCATCAACGCCTTGGAAACACTGACCGCCTGGCCGTTGGTGTTCAGGCGCGCGAGCATCGCCATCGGCACGGGCTGGTTGTTCTGCACGATGCGGCCGGTGTGGATCATGTAGGGCATCGGGGTCAGGATATGCGCCCCGTCGATCCCACCCGATCCGCCGCCAAGGACCAGGTTGTCGCGCGTGCCGCCCCAGGAGGCCTGCTTCAGCACCTCGACATCCGGCATGCCGTACTTGGCGAACAGGCCCTTTTCCTTGGCGACCATCAGGGGCGCCGAGTCGGTCAGCGCGATGAAGCCGATGCGGGCCTTGTTGGTCTCGGGCCCCTTGCCCTGGGCGAAGGCGCCGGAGGGGAAGGCGGCGCGGGCAAGCGCCAGGATGGAGGCGGATCCGGCGAGGCCACGGATCACGGAACGGCGGGTGGGGGAAAGGGAGGTCATCGGCTCGGGTCTCCTGCCCATCAAACTGGGAAGAGGAAGCGGGCCGCCGTTGGACCGCATCAAGGGCTACGGGTCGCGCCGGTGGCCTTCATTGGCCGGACCGCGGCTTCGGCGAGCGAAGCGGAATGAAACCCGATGACCCAACCGTGACACAGGGAATTGCCGCTATCAAGGGCACATTGCTGCGGCGCACAAGGAAAAATCAGCTAAAACGATGTCTATTGATTAAAATATAGTCTGAATAGCCTGAAAAAATGGCGGCCTGTACAAGATATGGGCCGCCACCCGAAGGTGGCGGCCCGAACCCAGCCGTAAGGATCAGAGCGGCTTCAGCGGCGGCGTCTCACCCGGGGGCAGCGGCACCTGGGCGACGTTCAGCACCATCGAGACCAGGCTGTAGTAGCCGATGCCACCTACCAGATCCATGACGCCACGCTCTCCGAAACGGTCGATCACGGCCTGGTAGGCCGGGTCCGACACCTGGCCGGTGCCCAGCAGTTCGGCGGCGAAGTTGTAGACCGTGGCTTCATCCGCGCTCATGTTGTCGGGACGGCGGCCCTCGGCCACGGCGTCCAGGATCGCGGGCGGCAGGCCGGCATCGATGCCGATGCGGCGATGGGCATAGAACTCATACTGCGCGCCCCATTTGCGGCCGGCCATGCAGATCGCGAGTTCGTTCAGCGGCGCGGGAATCGAGCTGCCAAAGCGCACATAGGCGCCGACGCGCTGCACGAGGTCGCACAGCGCCGGGCTGCGGAGCAGGGCATTGAAGGGGCCGCGCAGGCCGGCGCCGCGCGGGCCGGACTGGATCGAATCAACAACGGCGCGTTGTTCGTCGGTCAGGGACTCGGGGGACAGTTCGGGAAAACGGCGTTCGCTCATGGATACACTCCCAAAGGTGGTTCGGGTGGGACGGGGTCTTAAGGCGCCAGAGTCTTAAGGCGCCAGAGTCTTCAAGGCATCGTGGCGGTGCTGCCGCCGTCGACGACGATCTCGGTCGCGGTGATGAAGCGGGCCTCGTCCGAGGCCAGGAACAGCACGGCATGCGCGACGTCCCACGCATTGCCCATGTGCCCCATCGGCACGACCTTGTTACGCGCCTCGATCAGGGCCTGGGCGTCGTTGCCGGCGACCGTGCGCGCCAGGCGGAATTCCACCAGGGGCGTATGCATCAGGCCCGGAACGACCGTGTTCACCCTTATGCCCTGCTTGGCATAGGTCCCGGCGACCGAGCGGGAAAGCTGGATCACACCGGCCTTGGAGGCGCTGTAGCCGACATGGCTGCGCCCGCTGGTCCAGTCATTCCGCATGCCGGCGACCGAGGCGATGTTCACGATCGCGCCCTTGCCGTTCTCCAGCATCAGCGGGATCGCGTATTTGCAGCCCAGGAAGGCGGTCTTCAGATTGAAGTCGATCTGGAGGTCCCAGACCTCCTCGCTCATGGACACCGGGTCGCCGGGGGCGGAGCCGCCCACGTTGTTGACCAGGATGTCGATCTTCTTGAAGCGGTTGATGCAGGCCTGCACCATCTCGGCGACCTCGACCGCCGCCATCATGTTGCAGAGATGCGTGGCGCAGGTCCCGCCCTCGGATTCGATGATCCGCTTCGTCTCGTCCACCGCGTCCTGCTTGACGTCCACCAGGAACACCGAGGCCCCCTGACGCGCCAGCAACGTCGCCGTGGCCTTGCCATTGCCCCACCCGGGACCGACCGATCCCGCGCCGGTGACGATCGCCACCTTGCCAGCCATGCTGAGCATCCGTTCCTCCGTCATTGCGTGCCGGCACATTAGCGGGCCGGGTGCGGATTGCCAGGGGTGGGGGGAGGAAGCACGGGGCTCCGCCCCATGCTCGGCCTTGGGGGCTTTGCCTCCCTATGGGGCTTGGGGCAACGCCCCAGGCCTTCCTTGCCTCCCCGCACCGTCCGTCGCTACCCTCAACGCGGAAACGCACCGAGGTACAAAAATGCCCTCCGCCACCCCATCGCTGGAAGCTGATTTTGTCGTCGTGGGCGCCGGATCCGCCGGCTGCGTCATGGCCGCCCGTTTGTCCGAGGACCCCAACGCCCGCGTTGTTTTGCTGGAGGCCGGGGGCGAGGACAAGAACATGTGGATTCACATCCCGCTCGGTTTCGGTAAGACCTTCGCCGACAAGCGGGTCAACTGGTGTTACGAGACCGAGCCCGATCCGGGTGCCGGCGGGCGTTCCATCTTCTGGCCGCGGGGGAAGGTCCTGGGCGGTTCGTCCTCGATCAACGGCATGGTCTACATCCGCGGGCAGCACGAGGATTTCGACCTCTGGCGCCAGTTGGGCAACACGGGCTGGTCGTCGAGCGACGTGCTGCCCTATTTCAAGCGCGCCGAACACCAGACGCGCGGGCCGGATGACTGGCATTCCACGGGCGGGCCGCTCGCGGTGTCGGACGTGCAGGACGGCCATCCGATCTGCGAGGCTTTCATCCGCGCGTGCAACGAAGCCGGCTATCCGCGCAATGATGATTTCAACGGCAAGGAACAGGACGGCGTCGGCTATCACCAGACGACGACGCGCAACGGCAAGCGCTGCTCCACCGCCGTCGGCTATCTGCATCCCGTGCGCAACCGGCCCAACCTTCAGGTGGTGACGGGTGCCCATACGCAGAAGGTGCTGTTCGAGGGCAAGCGGGCCGTCGGCGTCGCCTATAGCCAGGGCGGCGAGGACAAGGTCGTGCGCGCGAAGCGGGAGGTGATCCTGTGCGGCGGCGCGATCGGTTCACCGCAGATGCTGCTGCTGTCGGGCGTGGGGCCGGCGGCGGAACTCGCGGGCCTGGGCATTCCGGTGGTGCATGACCTGCCAGGCGTGGGGAAGGCGTTGCAGGACCATTACTCGGCCGCGATCAAGTTGAAATGCAAGTTTCCCATCACCGTGAACGACGTGATGATGAACCCGCTGAAGATGCTCTGGAGCGGGATGGAATACTTCGTGATGAAAAAGGGCGCGCTGACGGTCATCACGGCCGAGGTCGCGCTGTTCGCGCGCACCAGGCCGGAACTCGCGACGCCGGACGTCAAATTTTCAATTGCAACCTTCAGCGCGGATCGGCCGCAGGACGGGCTGCATAAATGGTCGGGCTTCACGCTGCTGGTCTATCAGTTGCGCCCGGAAAGCCGGGGCGAGATCGTGCTGAAATCCGCCAATCCCTTCGACGCGCCGGCGATGAAGCCGAACTATCTGGCGACCGAGACCGACCGGCGGACGATCGTCGACGGATTGAAGCTGGGGCGCGGCCTGCTCGCGTCCCCGCATATGCAGGCCTATGCGGAGTCGGAGTATGTGCCGGGCCCGTCCGTCCAGACGGACGCGCAGTTGCTGGACTATGCGCGCAACAATGGCGGCACGGTGTTTCATCCGACCAGCACCTGCAAGATGGGCATCGATCCGATGGCCGTCGTTGATCCGGAGCTGAAGGTCTACGGGATCGAGGGGCTGCGGGTTGTCGATGCGTCCGTCATGCCGGCGGTGATTTCAGGCAATACCAACGCCGGCACGATCATGATCGCGGAAAAGGCCTCTGACATGATCCGCGGGAAGGCGCCGCTCGCCGCGGCGGCGTGACGGCCCTGCGCCGGACGCGGGGGGGCGTCCCGTTCTACGGCCCGGTGCGGTCCCCGCCCGGGCCGGTGATCCGTCAGCTCAGCGCCGCCACGATGGCCTTTGTGTTGGAGCGCATCATCTCGATGTAGCTCGTCGCCGGTCCGTTCGGACCGGACAGCGTGTCGGCATACAGCGTGCCGCCGATCCGGACGCTGGTTTCGCGTGCCAACTGCTCCATCAGGCGCGGTTGCATGCCCTGCTCCAGGAACAGGGCCTTGATCTTCTCCTTCTTGATCTGTGCGATCAGGGCGGCGAACTGCCTGGCCGTCGGCTCCGCGTCGGCGGAGATGCCGGAGGCGGCGAGGAAATCCACCCCATAGGCGTCGCCGTAGTAATTGAAGGCCTCATGCGTCGTAACGACCCGGCGTTCGGCGCGGGGGATGGCGGCGAGCATGCCCTTGATCTCGGCGTCCAGCGCGTCGAGCTGGCGCAGATAGGCGGCCGCCTTGCCGGCATAGTCGCCGGCCCCGGCCGGGTCGGCGGCGGTCAGGCCATCGCGGATATTGGCGACATAGAGCTTCGTATTGGCCACATCCTGCCAGGCATGCGGATCGGCCGCGGTGCTCTTGCCGTGCGCATGACCATGGGAATGTCCCGCGTGGTTGTCGACGGCCGCCAGCGCCTTGATGCCCTTGCTGGCGACGACACCCTTGCCCTTGAAGCCCGCGGCCTCGGCCAGGCGTTCGGCCCAGCCTTCCAACCCGAGGCCGTTGATCACGAAGACATCGGCCGCACCGACGCCGCGCACCTCCGAGGGGCGGGGCTGGAAGTGGTGCAGGTCGGTTTCCACCGGCGCCAGCGAGGTCACCGAAACGCGCGGCCCGCCCACCTGGCGGGCGAGATCGGCCAGGATCGAGAAGCTGGTAACCACGGCCAGCGGCTTCGCGGCCAGGGCGGGCATCGCCAGGGCGCCAAGCCCCAGCGCGAGCACGGACCGGCGGTGCAAGGGGTTGGTCGCCATGATCAGAACTCCCACCCGAATTTGAGGCGTACGACGTTGCGGCTGAAATTGGTAAGGTCGAGCCGGCGGGGATCGTTGTTTTCGCTGCCCGCGACCTGGATGTTCCAGGCGAGCGACAGCCAGGCATTGTCGGAAATCCGCCAATAGGCGGTCGGGCCGATATACAGCGCGCGCCCGACCTGCTTGCCGAAGGTCAGCCCGTCGAAGGCGTACAGATAGCGCATTTCGCCGCCGAGGAAGAACGTCTCGGTCACCCGCGCCGTCAGCGCGCCGGTGATGCCGCCGACCGAGCCTTCCTCGGCCACCGCGCCCTGCGCCCAGGGGCGGAAATGCTCGACGTCATAGATCAGGTTCATCGCCCCCCAGAGCCGGTCGGGCATCAGTTCGGCGTCCATGATCAGCTTGTTCTCGGACGCGTAGCCGGTGCCGGCCTCTCCGGTCACTTCGTCGGCCATGGTCATCGAGGGTTCCATGTGCAGGGTCAGGCCGAAGGGGCCTTCCTTGCGGTCCATGAAGCGGAACCGGACCTCGCCGCCGATGCCGCGGAAGCGCATGGCGTTGGTGTCGGGCAGGTTGGGGTTGTTGGCGATGTTCCAGTAGCCGCCGAGAAGACTGCCGGACACGGAGAGGTTCTTCGCCGCCGCCCAGGAGAATTCGAGCTTGGTGTTGGCCGCGTTGTAGCGTCCGTCGCGGCGGCCGAAGCCGGCCATGGTTTCCAGCGCGATGCCGGTCGTGCCCTCGGAATCGATGTCGGAGCCGAGGGTGAAGCCGAACAGGCTCTCGGTTTCGACGCCGTGGGCGTGGCCGTGGCCTTCGTGTCCCGTCGGGACCTTGCCAGTGGGGGGGCGGATGGTCACCGGACCCTCATCGAACGTCGCCGCCATGACGGTCAGGGGCATGGCAATCGCCCCCACCGCCAGACCCAACCGCAAACCTGTCGCCATCGCCGTCTCTCCCGTATCGTGGAGACGTTATAACATAACATATCAAGCCGACAAGGCGCGGTTGACGAATCACAAGGCAAACCGGTCATCTGCGCGCATGGACGATCCCCCGCCCGAAATCCTGGCCTTGCCCTCGGGCCCCATGCGGGTCACCTGGCGCCGCAGCGCGCGGGCGAGGCGGATCAGCATGCGGGTTGACCCGACCGGCGGCGGCGTGGTCGTCACCCTGCCACCGCGGGCGAGCCGGCATGCCGGGCTGGTCCTGCTGAAGTCACATGCGGACTGGGTGGCCGACCGGCTGGCGGCCCTGCCGGGCGCGGTGCCGTTCGCGGATGGGGCGGTCATCCCGATCGCCGGGGCGCCACATCTGATCCGCCACGTGCCGGATGCGCGCGGTGGCGCCTGGCTGGCGGACGCCACCCTGCACGTGACCGGCGCGCCCGAGTTCCTGTCCCGCCGCGTCACCGACTTCCTGCGCGCCGAGGCCCGCCGCCGCATTGGCGCCCTGGTCATGGTGAAGGCGACCGCGATCGAGGCGCGGGTCGGGCGCATCACCATCAAGGACACGACCTCTCGCTGGGGCAGTTGCGCGCCGGACGGGGCGCTGGCGTTCAGTTGGCGGCTGGTGATGGCACCCGCGCATGTGCAGGACTATGTCGCCGCGCATGAGGTCGCGCATCTGCGCCACATGAACCACGGCCCGCGGTTCTGGGACCTGGTCGCGCACCTGACCGAGCACAAGGCGCGTGCGATCACCTGGTTGAACCGGGAAGGGCCGGCGCTGTTGCGGATCGGCCGGACGGAAGGCTGAGCAGCCGGTCTTTACTTCGCCCGCGCCCAGGCCAGCCGGGACGCCCGGTGATGCGCATGGCAGATCGCCACCGCCAGCGCGTCGGAGGCATCGGCCCGTCCGATCACCGCGCCGGGCAGCAGGCGGCGGACCATCATCTCCACCTGGTCCTTGTCCGCTCCGCCGGTGCCGACGACCGACAGCTTGACCGTCTTGGCGGCGTATTCGGTAACCGGGATGCCCGCCAGCGCCGGGGCCAGCAGCGCCACGCCGCGGGCGTAGCCGAGCTTGAGCGTGGCTGAACCGTTTCGGTTGACGTAGGTTTCCTCGACCGCGGCCTCGGCCGGGCGGTGCAGCGCCATCAGTTCGGCCAGGGCGTCGTGCAGGACCTTCAGCCGGTGCGGCACCGGGTCCTCGCTTTTGGTCGCGATGACGCCGGCGGCGATGTGGCGCAGGCGGTTGCCATCGGCCTCGATCACGCCCCATCCGGTGAAGCGCAGGCCGGGGTCGATGCCGAGGAGGATGGGCATGGGGGCGCCTTGGAGAGAGAGTAGGGGGGTCATACGCCCTGCCGATGGAGTCGCGGCATGGAGTCGCGGCACGGGGTGGCGCGATCGGCAGGGTTTGTTCAGGATCGGTATCGACCACGGAAGGCCTCGCTCGCGTATGAAGATCTGCGTCATCACGCCCTACTACAAGACGCCGCTCGACTGGCTGACCATGTGCCACCGCAGCGTTCTGGCTCAGACGGTTCCGGCGACCCACCTGTTGGTATGCGATGGGTCCGAGCCCGCCGAAATCCCGGGTTTTCACGGCGGTCACGTCATCCTGCGCCGCAACTACGCCGACTACGGCAACACGCCGCGGTTGATCGGCTGCTATCACGCAGCCCAGCTTGGCGCGGTGGATGTGATCGCCTTCCTGGATGCCGATAACTGGTACTATCCCAATCACCTCGCCGGGATGATCGCGCATATGGAGGCGCATGGGCTGGGGGCCTGTTCCTCGGCGCGCATGCTGCACAGGCTGGACGGATCGCCGATGCTGCGCTGCCCGCATGTGGACGGGGTGAACATGATCGACGGGAACTGCCTGGTCGTGATGCGCTCCGCTTTTGCGCATCTGGTGGCCTGGACGCTCCCCTCGGATGAGGAGGTCGGCGTCGCCGACCAGCTTGTGTGGCACTATCTGCGCCGAGCCGGGGTGCGGACCGGGTTTTTGGACATGGCGACGGTGGCGTATCGGACGCGCCACAAGGTCCACTACGAAATGGCCGGAGAGGCCCCGCCGCCCGAGGCCGTGCGGCGGACGGACATGCGGGGCGGGCGGTACGAGTAGCATGACCCATGCTATGCTAGACTTCACTGATCCAGGCCGACCCTGGACCGACCAGCGGGAGACAAGACATGAAATTCGGCGCGGCGATGTTCTTTACCGACTATTCCATGGGGCCGGCGGAACTCGCCATTGAGTTGGAGCAGCGTGGCTTCGACATCATCTGGGCACCCGAGCACTCCCACATCCCCGTCTCCCGCAAGACGCCCTTCGTCCTCGGCGGTGATCTGCCCAAGCGCTACTACGACGTCATGGACCCCTTCGTGACGCTGACGGCCGCGGCCGCCGCCACCAAGACCATCCGCGTCGGCACCGGCGTGTGCCTGATCGCCCAGCGCGATCCGATCCAGACGGCGAAGCTGGTTGCCTCCATCGACCAGGTCTCCGGCGGGCGCTTCGTGTTTGGCGTCGGCAATGGCTGGAACCAGGATGAGATGGAGAACCACGGTACCGCCTATGCCACCCGCCACAAGCGCGCGCGGGAGAATATCGAGGCGATGAAGGAAATCTGGACCAAGTCGAAGGCGGAGTACCACGGGGAGTTCGTGAACTTCGACCCGATGATGACCTGGCCGAAGCCGGTGCAGAAGCCGCATCCCCCGATCCTGGTGGGCGGTGCATACCCCTACTCGGCGCGTCGGGCCGTGCGCTATGCGGATGGCTGGATGCCGCAGGTGACCAAGGGCAACCCGACCCCGCTGACCGAACTGATCCCCCTGTTCCGCCAGATGTGCACCGAGGCCGGGCGCGATCCGGCGAAGATGGACATCTCGATCGGCGGGCAGGCGCCGGACCTGGACCTGGCGAAGCGCTACCGCGACCTGGGCGTGAACACGATGTCCACCAGCCTGCCGTCCGAGAAGCGGGACACGATCCTGCCGATGCTCGACAAATGGGTGGCCCTGATGCGAGCGGTGAACGGCTGAACATCGCGGAACGGGATGCGTAAGCGGGCGCGTTGCCCGCTTGCGTTGTTCCCTGCGCGGATTTCCGCACCGGGCCGTTCCGTATAGGCTGTCGTCCAGAAGCAACAGGAACATGTCCATGAAAAGTCCGGTTCTGACCCGATTGCTCGGCGCCGCCATGGCGCTGGTGGCGCTGACGGGCGTGGCCGCCGCGCAGGCCGATGCCGATTGGCCCAAGACCACCGTCAAGGTGATCGTTCCCTATCCGCCCGGCGGCGCCAACGACACAATCGCACGCCCCTATGCCCAGGCGCTCACGCAGATGTTCGGTCAGCCCTTCGTGGTGGAGAACCGCGGCGGCGCCGGTGGCGCGATCGGGGTGGAGAGCGTCATGCGCTCCAAGCCCGATGGCTATACGTTCTGCATGTGCGCCTCGACCGTCATCACCACGACGTCGAACCTGCGGAAGGTGTCGTTCCAGGCGCCGGACTGGGACGCGATCGCGATGACGACGATGTATGTCTCCGGGCTGATCATCGGGCCGAAGAATCCGGCGAAGGATTTCAAGGAGTTCATGGCCTATGCCAAGGCAAACCCGGGCAAGGTCACCTATGGCGGCTCGGGCGTCGGCAGCCCGACGGAGCTGCGGATGAAGTATCTGGGCGGGCTGACGGGAACCGAGTTCGTCAACGTGCCCTATAACGGCAACGCCCAGGCGCTGAACGACCTGCTGTCGGGCGTGATCGACGGCATCATCGAGCTGAATGGCTTTCCGCATGTGAAAAGCGGCAAGTTGAAGATGATCGCGATGTTCGCCAACCAGCGCCATCCCGACTTCCCCGATGTGCCGACGATCGACGAACTGGGCTACCCCCAGGTCAACACGCCTATCTGGCAGGGATTCTACGGTCCGCTCGGCATTCCCGAGCCGATCAAGGAAAAGATGAACAAGGCCATCGCCGAGATCAACGAACGCCCGGAGATGAAAGCCCGCCTGCTGGAAATGGGGTTCGTGACACGGTCGATGCCGCTGAAGGAACTGAAGGAATTCTATCTGGCGGATGATCAGTTGTACAAGAAGATCATCCGCGAGCAGAAGATTTCGATCGACTGATCCGGCAGGGGGCTACTCCGCCGGCCCGGGCCTTTCCGTTCATCGGCGCGGGCTTTCCACCCGTGCCAGCCCCGGCCCTCAACCCGTGCCATCCCGGGTCTTCCAAACGCGTCATCCCCGGCCTTGTGCCGGGGACCATCACCAGCACGGTGCGGCGATTGATCCCAGGCACAAGGCCGGGGATGACGGTCTTGGGGCACCCGCGGGGTAGGACCCCGGGGGTTCGGGGACACCGAACGGTCATGCGACACCGAACAGGCAAGCGACCTGCCACGGCGGAGACACGCGCGACCGGGGGACGCCGCTCGCCCGTGGCCCCTCCACCGCTATTGCGCGGCCGGCTTCGGCTGTTCCGACGCGGTTGGCAGCAGGCGGGACAACTCCGCCTTCGCGGCCTCCTGCGCCGCCGTGGTCACGCGCAGGCGGGTTTCGGCCTCGGTCACCTCGTTCTGCCGCACGCGCAGCAGTTCGGTCGTTGCGGCCAGGCGGGTCGCCGCGTCCTCGGCCTGCTGGCGGATCGTCTCGGTTTCCTTGCGAGTCGCCGC
>CANJSR010000082.1 GCA_947476855.1 Acetobacteraceae bacterium | reverse complement strand
GGTTGCCATCCGCCACGATCCCGGCGCCCCGCTCCAGCGCGCCAACCTGCCAACGCCCCCCGAAGCCTGGCTGCTGGAAGCCGAGGCCCTGGCCGCCGCCTGGCCCGGCGCGGTGATCGAGCGCAAGGCGCGCGGCTTCACCATGCATTTCCGCGTCAACCCAGCGGCTGGCCCGTCCTTCCATGCCCTATTGGTCCGGCTGCTCGCCGGCCAATCGGATTTTCAGTTGCTCGCGGGCAGCATGGTATGGGAGGTCCGTCCGGCCGGCGCGGACAAGGGCCACGCCGTTGCCGCCCTGATGGCCCACGCGCCGTTCCTCGGCCGAGTCCCGATCTTCATCGGCGACGATGTGACGGATGAGGACGGGATGCGCGTCGCCCGCGCCATGGGCGGCCTGGGCCTGCGGGTCGATGAGACCTTCGGAACCGCCGGCGGGGTCCGCGCATGGCTTGCTCACGCGGCGGAAACGGGTGCCTGGCCAGAGGACTGATCCATGGGCTTGCGTGATTTCGACGTCCTGACCTTCGACTGCTACGGCACGCTGATCGACTGGGAGAGCGGGATCGCCAGCGCGCTCCGGCCGCTGGTCGCGCAAGCAGGGATCGACGCGGACCGGGACACGGTGCTGGCGATCTTCGCGCGGGAGGAAGTGGCGCAGCAGGCCGAGACCCCCGCCATGGCCTACTCCGACGTCCTGACCGCCGTGCATGCCCGGTTGGCCCGCCTGTGGGGCGTTGCGCCGGATGCGGCGGCGGACCGGCGGTTCGGGGCGTCGGTGCCGGACTGGCCCGCCTTCCCGGATACGGCCGGCGCGCTGGCCTATCTGAAGCAGCATTTCCGGCTGATCGTCCTGTCCAATGTCGACCATGCCAGCTTCGCGGGGTCGCTGCCTCGGCTGGGGGTTGCCTTCGATGCGGTGTACACCGCGCAGGATATCGGCTCCTACAAGCCGGACCCGCGCAATTTCCGCTATCTGCTCGACCGCCTGGCCGAACAGGGCGCCGCGCCCGCCCGCGTGCTGCATGTGGCGCAGAGCCTGTTCCACGACCACGCACCGGCCAATGCGAT
Organism: Acetobacteraceae bacterium; assembly: GCA_947476855.1. The sequence goes on along the minus strand of CANJSR010000082.1, from coordinate 12,358 downwards.
CGGGCTGGCATCGGCCTGGATTGACCGGCGGCATGACAAGACGGGCTGGGGCGCGACCGCCGAACCGCCCGCGGGCGTGCGCTGGGATTTCCGGTTTCGCACGCTGGAAGAACTCGCCGAGGCGCATCGCCAGGCGGCATGACAAAGAGACATCCGATGACCCCATCGCCACGCATCCCCCCCGTCCGCGGCAAGCCGGACATGGCGGCGGAACACCACGCCATCGCCGACCGGGTGCAGGCCTTCTTCGGCGCGATCGGCGGCCCCTTCGGCATGCTGCTGCACAGCCCCGTCCTGGCCAACCAGGTGCTGGACGTGGTGGAGGACATGCGCGTCCACACCACCGTCGAGGCGCCTTTGCGGGCGCTCGCGATCATGGCCACGGTGCGGAAACGGCGGATGGGCTATGTCTGGGCCGCCCAGGTCGCCTATGCCCGCCGCGTTGGCGTGCGGGAGGAAGCGATCGACGTGATCCGCGCCCAGGGCGACACCGCTTCCCTGCCAGAAGTGGAACGGGAGGTCATCGACTACGCCCGCGAACTGGCCGCGACCGAACAGGTTTCTCCGGCGCGGTTCGAGGCGTTGCGGACACGCTACGGCGACCGCTGGCTGGTGGAGCTGACCACTTCGGCCCAGTTCTACACGTTCCTCTGCGGCGTGGTGAACGCGTTCGAGGTCCCGATCCCAGAGGGTGGGGACCGGTTCTAGCCCCGGTCCTCCCGCCACAAGCCGAGAACATCCTGGACGGGGCGGTCGGAGAAACTGAACAGCACGGCTTCCGATGACGCCCGGTGATGATGGCGATGCCAGGCCGGCACGACGAACAGATCCCGTGGTTTCCAGCGGATGACGGTGTCGCCGACGACGGTTTCGCCCTCACCCTCCACCACCGAATAGACCGTGCCATCCGTTGACTGGTAGGGCCGGGAGGCGAAGCCCGCCGGCAGCAGCGCCATGAAGGCCCCGATCGTCGGCATCGGCGCGCCGCCATTGCCGGGATTGATGTAGCGCAGTTTGTAGCCATGGCAGGCATCGGGGGCGCCATTCCGCGCCATGGTCGCCAGCGCCTCCCGCGAGCGGGAGTAGGGGTAGCTGAACAGAGGCGAGGATTTCCGTTCCGGCTTCCAGTCCACCGGCACCATGTTGGCGCCATACCGCGCGATGCTGTCGCCGGCCGGCCGCGTCTCCTCCTGGCTGTCGGACGGGGCTTGTTCGGCGAAGCTGGCGTCGAGCAGACCGACGATGGGGACGTCGAGCCCATCGAGCCACACCATCGGCCGGTCGGTTTTGTTGCCGTGATCATGCCATGTCCAGCTTGGGGTGATGACGAAATCCCCCGGCGCCATCATGGTCCGTTCGCCCTCGACGGCGGTGTAGGCACCCTGTCCCTCGACCACGAAGCGCAGCGCGGACTGGGCGTGGCGATGGGCGGGCGCGACCTCTCCTGGCATGATCAGTTGCAGGCCCGCGAACAGGGAGTGGGTGACGCGGGTCTGGCCCTTGAAGCCGGGGTTTTCCAGGATCAGCACCCGGCGTTCGGCTTCCTTGGCGGTGATCAGCCCACCGGCCCGCATGATCAGCGGCCGGACGATGTTGTCGTAGTCCCAATGGGCGGGCAGGGCCTTGGTCGCGGGCTCCCGCGTAACCATCGCATGCAGGCGTTCCCATAGCGGGGCGAGGCTGTGCGGTGCGATGTCGTCGTAGAAGGATTGCCGATCCTGGGATACGGTGACGGTATCGTTCATGGGACGTCCCCTGCTTTTCAGGCTCCGTTTGGGTAGGCAAGCGGGGCTGCCCTGTCAATCTGGACAAACCGGTGCCTGCCAAGGAGGCAAAGGTTACTCGCGGAGCGTTCGCGGCTTTTTCGTTCATTGCAAATTAAAACATTGTTGTACAACATTATTCTTGACGGAACGCGCGGGCCGTGGGATTTTTGCCACACCACTTGACGGCTGGAGCAGTGTCGACCGATGCGGGATCATATGCTTCCGAAGGACTCCGCCACCAGCCGAACCGCCCTTCGGGCCGGCGCGCTTTTCCTTGTGGGCCTCATGATCCTGGCGGGACCGGCACGGGCCGAACAACCGGCCGGTGAACCGGCGACGGTGCTGGAGCGGATCAACGGAACCCTCAACGCGCAGACTTCGCTTGTTCGCAGCATGGTCAATGAATGCGTGGTCGCGGGTGTTGCCAGCGTCGTGGTCGCCATGAGCATCACTGGACCCGCCGGGCCGGTGGCGACAGCGGCCTTGGGCGCGGTGCCCGGCATGTCGGCCTATGGCATCGGCGCCATGGGTTGCGCTGCCGGCGCGGTGGGCGGCGCGGTTTCGGCCGCCATGATCCATGCCTGGGAAGACCGGTCAGCGGTGGTGGAGGCGGTGACGACCCCGATCGTCGCGGCATGGACCGCGATCGAGGAAGCCGATGAATGGTCGATCGCCAGCCTGGCCTCCCGCGGTGGAGAAGCCGTGTACGCGGCCGTCGGCGGAACGGCCTCCACGCTGATGGCCTGGTTCCAGGGTACGCCGGAAACCACCATGCTGGCATCGAGCCAGCCCGAGGCGCCGCGGATGAACGACGATGTGATCCGGGTGAGCTATCAGGTCAACGCGACGCCCGTGCGCGTTCTGCGCAAGCGCCCCGTTGTGGGCGTTCCCTGAGACCGGCCGGGGACCCGAAACCGGTCCCCTCTCTCTCAAGCCGCCTTGTTCGTCTTCGCCAGGCTCGGCACCTCGACATCGATCTCCAACGTCGAGAAATTGTCGCCCCGCTCCAGCTTGATCTGCACCGCGTCGCGGTCGACCTTGATGTGCTTGGCGATGACGGCCAGGATTTCCTCCTGCAAGGTCGCGATCAGGTCGGATTTCCCGATCACCGCACGCTCATGCGACAGAAGAACCTGCAGGCGGTCGCGGGCGACAGGGGCGGTGCTGCGCCGGCGGAACAGCCCGAAAATGCTCATGCGACCCTCCGGCCGAACAGCCGGCTCATGAAGCCCTTGCGCTCCAGCGGTACGACGACCTCCAGATCCTCCCCGTTCAGGCGGCGGGCGGCGTCGAAATAGGCGCGGGAGGGGGCGCTGGTGGGCGCGTTCAGCGTGACCGGCATACCCAGGTTGGAGGCCTTCAGGACTTCCTCGCTCTCGGGGATGATGCCGAGCAGGGGGATGGAGAGGATTTCGAGGATGTCCTCGGTCTTGAGCATCTCGCCCCGGGCGGCGCGGGCGGTATCGAAGCGGGTCAGCAGCAGATGCTTCTCCATCCGCTCCCCCTTCTCGGCCTTCAGCGTCTTCGAATCGAGCATCCCGATGATCCGGTCGGAGTCACGCACCGAGGAGACCTCGGGGTTCGTCACGACCACCGCGAGGTCGGCATGACGCATCGCCAGCAGGGCGCCGCGTTCGATGCCGGCGGGGCTGTCGCAGATGACCCAGTCGAACTTCTCCCGCAGCTCACCGATCACCCGTTCGACGCCGGCTTCGGTCAGCGCGTCCTTGTCGCGGGTCTGGGAGGCGGGCAGGAGGGAGAGGGTTTCCAGCCTCTTGTCGCGGATCAGCGCCTGGTTGAGCTTGGCATCGCCCTGCACGACGTTGATCAGGTCGAACACGACGCGGCGTTCGGCGCCCATCACCAGGTCGAGGTTGCGCAGGCCGACATCGAAATCGACGACGACCACATTCTGCCCGGACTGTGCCAGGGCCGCGCCCAGCGCCGCGGTGGAGGTGGTCTTGCCAACGCCTCCCTTGCCGGATGTCACGACCAGAACCTTGGCCATCTTCGTCTCCCTGTTGACCCGTCAGTCGTAGTGAACTGTCAGTCGAGCGTGGTGATCCGCATATTGTCGCCATCGAGCCAGGCCTGCGCGGGCTTGCCGATCGCGCTGGCGGGCATGTCGTCCGCGGTCTGGTAGACGCCGTCGATGGCCACCAGCTCCGCGTGCATCTTGCGGCAGAAAATCCGGGCCTTCCCATTCCCCGCGAGGCCCGCGATCGCGCGCCCGCGCAACGCACCATAGATATGGACCGAGCCGCCCGCCATCACTTCGGCGCCCGAGGCGACCGATCCGAGGATGGTGACATCCCCCCGCTCGAACACGATGGACTGGCCGGAGCGGACCGGGGTTTCGATGACCAGCGTGGCCACTTCCGGCGGGGCGTCCGGGACCACCGGTTCCGGGGCAGGGGCGGCCGCCTTGGCGGGGGCCGGCTCATCCGGGATTTCGATGGGTTTGCCCGGCTTGCCGCCGCCGGCCAGTGGACGGCCCCAACGCTCCACGCCTTCCCAGGCGGGATGCGCGCCCTCGGTTCCGATGATCTGGATGCCCTTGGCCTCCAGCATCAGCAGGAACTCGGCCACGCCCTGGCTTTCCTGGGGCAGGGCGCCGAGGTCGACCACAACCGGCCGTCCCTCGAAGAAGCTGGGGGAGCGTGTGATCTGGGCGTCCAGGGCCAGAAGCCAGTCCGCCAAGGGCAACTCGGGCGCCAGTACGAGCGCCATGATCGAGCGTCCACGTAGGCGAATGAAGGGGCGTGTCTCGGTGGTTGTCACCCGTCGGAGGTACCCCGTGCCGTCGCGCCGGTCAACGGGAAAGCGAATCGGGTCCACAAAATACTGTGGATAACGGGGACCCCAACCCCTAGGTCTAGCGGTTGAGCGATGCAACCGCGCGATCCCCGCCAGGACCACCCCTTGAACCGGTGCCAGGTCGTTCCACATCAATGCAACCATAGATAGAATATTCCGGCCCATGGAATTGCATTGGTTGCCGTCCCTGCCTGACTGGCGCGAAGCGCTGCGCGCCCTGCCCGAAGAGCCGACTGCGGCCTGGCACGCCGCGGCGGCCCTGGCCCGGACGCGGCTCGATTTCGTGCGGACCAATGCCCTGGACACGGCGCTGCGCGGACGGGCGGTCGAACCGCCGGCGCAGCCGCTGCGCCTAGCCGTGCTGGGGTCCTGTACCACGACCCATCTGCTGCCGGCCATCCGGATCGGGGGGCTGCGGCGTGGTCTCGCGATCGAGGTGTTCGAACCGATGTTCGGCGGCTGGCGCCAGGAACTCGCCGATCCGGCCTCGGCCCTGCATGGCTTCGCGCCGGGTGCAATCCTGTTCAGCCTCGATGCCCATCATGTGACCGCCGGGCTGCGGGCAGACATGGACGATGCGGCGGCCGAGGCGGAACTGACCGCCGTCACCGACCGCATCCGATCCGGCTGGCGGCAGGCCCGGACGGCGTTTCGGTGCCCGATTCTGCAGCAGGCCATCCTGCCGATCCATCCGCCGCTGCTGGGCTGCAACGAACACCGCCTGCCCGGGTCCCGCGCCCGCTTCGTCACCCGCCTGAATGCCGTCCTGCGCACCATGGCGGATGCCGAGGGCGTCGACATCCTGGCCGTCGATACCCGGGCGGCCCGCGACGGCGTGGCCCGCTGGCACGACCCCGGCCTGTGGCACCGCGCGAAACAGGAGATCGCGTTGCCGGCGGCCCCGCTGTTCGGCGATCTGGTGGCCCGGTGGCTCGCCGCCCTCCAGGGGAAATCGTTCAAGTGCCTGGTGCTCGACCTCGACAACACGCTCTGGGGCGGGGTGATCGGGGATGACGGGATCGAGGGCATCGCGATCGGGCAGGGCAGTCCGCTGGGAGAGGCGCATGCCGCCTTCCAGGCCTATGCGAAGGAACTCAGCCGGCGGGGCGTGATCCTGGCTGTCTGTTCCAAGAACGACCTAGCCAACGCCCTGGAGCCCTTCGAGCGCCACCCCGACATGGTGTTGCGGCGCGACGACATTGCCTGCTTCGTCGCCAACTGGACCGACAAGCCCGCCAACCTGCGCGCCATCGCGCGGGCGCTGAATATCGGCCTCGATGCCCTGGTCTTCGCCGACGACAACCCGTTCGAGCGTGACCTGGTCCGCCGCGAACTGCCCATGGTGGCGGTGCCGGAACTGGGGGACGACCCTGCGCTCTATGCCTCGATCATCGCCGAGGCGGGGTATTTCGACACGCTGTCCCTGACCCGGGAGGATCGGGAGCGCACCGGCCTGTATCAGGCGAACCAGGCGCGGGAGGCCTGGAAGGACACGGCCACCGACCTCAATGCCTATCTGCGCGGGCTGGAGATGCGGCTTGTCTGGCGCCGCTTCGATCCGATCGGCGTGCCGCGGATCGTCCAGCTCATCAACAAGTCCAACCAGTTCAACCTGACCGCCCGCCGTTATACCGAGCCGGAGGTGCGGGCCGTGATGGATGACCCGCTTGCCTTCGGGCTGCAACTCCGCCTGCTCGACCGTTTCGGTGACAACGGTGTGATCGCCATCCTGATCGGCCGGCTGGCCGGGGACGGGGATGTCACGATCGACACCTGGCTCATGAGCTGCCGCGTTCTCGGCCGCCAGGTGGAGCCTGTGACGCTGGATCTGGCAGTGGCCCAGGCAAGCGCCCTGGGGGCCCGCCGCCTGGTCGGCGTCTATGTGCCGACCGCCAGGAACGGAATGGTCCGGGACCATTACAAAACCCTGGGGTTCAGCGTGAATGGCACGGAACAGGACGGCGGATATCGCGCCGTATACGATGTCGCGGCGCATGAGCCGGCACCAACATTTATCGAAACCGTCGCTGGATAAGAAGAATGGAAGTAAAATCAGAAATCTATGTCGGGCTCACCGAAATTTTCCATGACATCTTCCTGCGCGATACCATTGCGCTGACCCCGGCCACCACGGCGGCCGATGTCGAGGGATGGGATTCGTTCAAGCAACTGGAGATCGTCCTGGCCGCCGAGGCGCGCTGGGGAATCCGCTTCAGCACGCGGGAACTCGATGGGCTGGCCTGTGTCGGCGACCTCGCCCATGCCATCGCGGCGAAGGCGGGCTAGGTTTCAAGCAGCCGCCGCAGCAGGCCGACATCCTCCGCGAAGGCGCCGTCGCGTTCCATCAGTTCCCCGATCCGGGAGACGGCATGCAGGACGGTGGTATGGTCTCGGTTGCCGAATTTCCGGCCGATTTCCGGCAGGCTCCGGCTGGTCAACTGCTTGGCCAGGTACATCGCCACCTGCCGAGGGCGGGCAATGGCGCGCGAACGCCGAGCCGAGGACATGTCGGTCAGGCGGATCGCGTAGTGTTCGGCGACCTTGCGCTGGATTTCCTCGATCGTCACGCGGCGCTCGTGGGATTTCAGGATGTCGTGCAGGACCTCCTGCGTCGATTCCAGCGTGATCGGGCGGTTGAACAGGTTGGCGTGCGCGATCAGGCGGTTCAGCGCGCCTTCCAGTTCCCGGACATTCGTCGTGATGCGCGTGGCCAGGAATTCCAGCACGCGGGGGGAAATCGGGATGGAGGCGCGGGAGGCCTTGGCCTCCAGGATCGAGACGCGCAGTTCAAAGGTCGTGGCATGCAGGTCGGCCACCATGCCGCAGCCGAGCCGCGTGCGGAGACGGTCCTCGAGCCCGTTGAGGTCGGAGGGCGACTTGTCGGCCGAGACGACGATCTGCTTGCCGGCTTCCACCAGGTAGTTGAATGTATGGAAGAATTCCTCCTGCGTGTTGTCCTTCCCGATCAGGAACTGCAGGTCGTCGACCATCAGCACGTCGGACCCGCGGAGCTGCTCCTTGAACTCCATCGTCGAGTGGCTGCGGATCGCGGTGATGAAGCGGTACATGAACTTCTCGGCAGACATGTAGACCACCGAGACGGGCTTGCGGCCCGCCAGGACGGCCCCATCGGTCAGTTCCCAGGCGATCGCGTGCATCAGGTGGGTCTTGCCCAGGCCGACGCCGCCATACAGGAACAGCGGGTTGAAGCCGGCGCTGGACGGTGTTTCCGCCACCCGGCGGGCACAGGCATGGGCGAATTCGTTCGGCTTGCCGACCACGAACCCGTCAAAGGTGTAGCGCGGGTCGAGCCCGGCGGTCGCCTCGGCCCTGGCTTCCGCCCGGTCCTCGCACGCGGGTTCGGCCGCCACCGGCGCCTCGGCCGGTAAGGGGGACTGCATCGTGATCTCGGTGCCCGAGCCGACGCGGAATTCCACCCGCCTGACCTCGGTGTTCTCGGCCAGCCACAGGGCGTTGATCCGGTCGCCATAGCGTCCGCGGACCCAGTCGCGCAGGAAGCGGGTGGGCAGGGTGATGGTCACCTCATCCCCGTCGAGGCCGGACAAGGTCATCTGCCGCAGCCAGGTACGGTATTCGACGTCTCCGACCTCGGCCTGGAGCCGACCCCGGATCCGGGCCCATTGGGCGGCGAGTTGCGGCTTTTCCACGTTACCTCCCCCACCCTGCGGTCGTGGTCATACTGGTCCCCTGTTGCCGGCTCGGCCGGCGGTCCTCGTTTCTTCTGTTCCACGACACACAGTCTTCCCACGCGTCACGCCGCCCTGAGCATGGCGGGCCAGCGACGCATCGGCCTTGGGTCGGGTTTGGTCGGCGCACCGTTCAGCGGTTAAATGAAGGGCCCGCGTTCATTGGTGCCGTAGGAGTATTCCTATGCCCAATCGGCTGTGCTGGCAATAGAGATTCAGCAGTGAGTAGGGGGAGGTAAATATACGCAATATCGTTGCTTTGCCGAATATTGCGGGGCCCGGCGTTAAAGCTACCTCGTCTTCGAAAAGACAGAGAGATGCCAGGACGTGACAGGGAACCCAGTAACTGGACTGGGAACTGGCGGCAGATGAAAACTATGCAACGCTGCGCCGGCCCGGTCAACCACCCGGCCGGCGCTTTCGGCGATTTAGGCGCTCGCGAGGGCCTTGATCCGCGCGGAAAGCCGCGACAGCTTCCGCGACACCGTGTTCAGGTGCGTGATGCCCTTGCCGGCCGCGCGCTGCATCTCGGGCTGCGCCGCGCGCAGAGCCTCGGCCGCCGCGGTCCGGTCGCCGCCGGCGATCGCCGTCTCGACCTTCTTCACGAAGGTCCGCATCCGGGACTTGCGAGCCTGGTTGCGGGCGGTGCGCTTCAGCGTCTGACGGATGCGCTTTCGCGCGGATGCGGTGTTCGCCATGGTCTCTTTCGGGTCTGTCTACAAAGGCGCCGGGGCGGGAATCACCACCGACGGGGAAGCGTGGGCTTCTACGCAGGGGGGCGGTCGAAGTCAAGAATGCTGTCCCCGGAAACCCGGCCCGCACGCCCATTTCCGGCCCGCCCGGGATTGGCATAGCGCCCCGGATGGCGGATATCCACACCCGATGTCCGACACGACCGTGCGCCCGACCCTGTCCGCCCTGTTCATGGGCTTCTTCACCGTCGGCATCTGCGGCTTCGGCGGCGTGCTGCCCTGGGCCCGCTGGATGATGGTCGAACGCCGCCGCTGGCTCACGGGGGCGGAGTTCACAGACCTCATGGGCCTTTGCCAGTTCCTGCCCGGGCCCAATGTCATCAACATATCGGTGGCCCTCGGTGCCCGCTATCACGGCGCCCTCGGCTCGGTCGTCGCCTTCTGCGGCCTCATGGCCGCCCCCATCGTCATCATCATCGTCCTGGCCATCGTCTACGATCGCTTCCACGAGGTCCCCTGGGTGCGCGACGGGTTCATCGGGCTGGCGGCCACTGCCTCGGGCCTCGTGCTGTCCATGGCGCTGAAGATGGCGGCCCCGCTCTGGGGACGCCCGGTCGCCATCGTGGTTGCCCTGGCCACCTTCGGCGCCATCGTCGGCCCCCGCTGGTCGCTGCTAACCGTGCTCGCGGTCATGGCCCCCATCTCGGTCCTGATCGCCTGGCGGGGACGGCTGTGAACCCGCTGGTTGAGCTCGCCCTGCTGTTCGGCCAGCTCTCCCTGCTGATGTTCGGTGGCGGGCCGACCATCCTGCCCGAGATGCAGCGCCAGGTGACCGAGGTCCATGCCTGGCTCACCCCGCGGGAGTTCGCGGCCCTGTTCGCCCTGGCCCAGGCGTCCCCGGGTCCGAACATGCTGGTCGTGGCCCTGATCGGCTGGCGCGTCGCCGGGGTTGCGGGGGCGCTGGTGGCCTTTGGCGCCATCTGCGCGCCGTCCTCGGTCCTGACCTACTTCGCGGCCGCCGCCTGGTACCGGTTCCGGGACAAGGCCTGGCGGAAGGTGATCCAGGTCGGGCTGGTCCCGGTGACGACGGGGCTGATCGGGGCAGGGGCCGTCATCCTCGCCGCGACAACGACGCTGGACTGGCGGACGGGGCTGCTGACCGGCGTCGCGACCGTGGTCCTGACCGCGACCCGGATCCACCCGCTGGCCGTTCTCGTGGTGGGGGCGGGCGTCGGGGTGTCGGGGCTGCTGGGCTGACTCCATATATCTACGGCGTGGGAGGCCGGCCGACATAGGTCGCGCGGGGCCGGATCAACTGCCCCTCCCGCCGCTGCTCCAGCGCATGGGCGAGCCACCCCGCCGTCCGCCCGACAGCGAAGATCGCCAGCGCCGAACCATCGGGCAGGGACAGATGCTGCTCCAGCGCCACCAGGGCCGCGTCGATGTTGGGCCGCAGCCCGGTCTGGGCGAGCACCGCGCCGAACAGCCCCCGCCAGCGCGGCGCCGGCCCGATCAGGTCCAGCAGAGCCGAGGCCCGCGGGTCGCCATCGGGATACAGGCGCTGACCAAAGCCCGGCAACTCCTCCCCCCGGCCCAGCCGTTCGGCCACCGTCGCGCGGGGATCGGCCATGATCCGGGACTCCGCCAGCATGGCCCGCACCCGGCTGGTCATCCCCCCATGCTGCGGCCCGCTCAACGCCGCCAGCCCGGCCAGGATGCAATGAGGCAGGGTGGCCCCGGTCGAGGCCACGACCCGCACCGCGAAGGCCGAGGCGTTCAGCTCATGATCCGCGCACAGGACCAAAGCGCGCCGGATCAGGTCGGTCCCTTCCTCATCGACGCGCCAGGCCTGGGCCAGATGGCGGTGGATCGGCCCCTCGGCCGGCGTGTCGGTCACCGCCTCGGCCACCGCGCGCAGGCACAGGGCGGCGTCCCCCATCATGGCATCGCCGCCGGCGGCCCAGTCCTCGGTCCCCGCCAGGGCGGCGATCTGGCGCACCGCCCGGGCGATCGGCGTACCGGGGGCTGACCCGGCCAGGAAGTCGGAACGGGAGAGGGGCGGGAAACGGGGGATGTCCCACAGCAGGGCGGCGGCCTCCTCCAGCGTCGCGGTCCGGGCCACGCGGATGGCGTCCTGGCCGCGGTACCACGGGGTCCCGTCGCTGATCTGGGTGATGCGGGAGGTCAACACCGGCTCCCCGAAGTCGATCGTCGCCTCGGCCACGGCCCGCCGAGCGCGGCCCTGGCGGCGGCGGCGCAGCAAGGTCTCGATCGCCTGGGGGTCATAGAGGCTGCGGCGGGGGTCTTCCGGGTCTGGCCTGGTGCGGATCAGGCCGCGGCTGACATAGGCGTACAGAGTCTGGCGGGCGACGCCGAGGAGCGTGAGGGCCTGTTCGGCGGCGAGCCATGCGGGGGTGGGCTGTTCGTTGTCATTCATATTGATTGACTTGATCAATCTATCAATCAATATATCAGGCCGAGGACCCCCCAAGGTCAAGGGTCCAGGACAAAAAAAAGGGCCGCGGTTGCCCGCGACCCCTGGTCGGTAGAGAGTGTGGGTTCAGCGCTTGCTGAACTGGAAGCTCCGGCGAGCCTTCGCCCGGCCATACTTCTTCCGTTCCACGACGCGCGAGTCACGCGTCAGGAACCCGGCGACCTTCAGGATCGGCCGCAGATCAGGCTCATAATACGTCAGCGCTCGGCTGATGCCGTGGCGCACCGCGCCGGCCTGGCCGGACAGCCCGCCGCCGGTTACAGTGGCGATCACGTCGAACTGGTTGTAGCGGTCCGCCACCAGGAAGGGCTGGCCCAGCAGCATCCGCAGCACGGGGCGCGCGAAATACTCGAGCACCTTCTTGCCGTTGACGGTGATCTCCCCCTTGCCGGGCTTGATCCACACGCGGGCTATCGCGTTCTTGCGGCGGCCCGTGGCGTAGGAGCGGCCGAACGCATCACGCTTGGGTTCAACCTTCGGCCGGTCGGAGATCAGGGGAGAGTCGATGGTTTCACCGGAAGCTTCCGCGGCGGCCTGACGGACGGCGAGGGCTTCCTTCAGGTCGGCGAGCGTGCCGGTCTGGATTCCTGACATCGGGATCAGCCCCTCTTGTTCTTGGGATTGAGCGCGCCGACGTCCAGCGTCTTCGGCTGCTGGCCATCATGCTTATGCTCGGGGCCGCCGTAGACATACAGATGCTTCATCTGGGCGCGCTGCAGCGGGCCGCGAGTGATCATCCGTTCGACCGCCTTCTCCAGCACCCGCTCCGGGTGACGGGATTCAAGGCGCTGGCGGATCGACCGGCCCTTGATGCCGCCCGCGTAGCCGGTGTGGTAATAGAAGACCGACTGGTCGGCCTTGTTACCGGTCACCTTGACCTTC
>CANJSR010000081.1 GCA_947476855.1 Acetobacteraceae bacterium | reverse complement strand
CTGCTGGTCGGGGATCAGCGCGGCCAGCCAGTACTTGTCGGTGATGCCGGTCCAGCCGCCAACGGCGGGGGATTCGAAGGCGATGCCCTTCTTCTTCGGCCCGTCGCTCTTGGCGGCGTCGTAGGTGATTTCCTGCAGCTTGCCGTCGACGACGCCCAGCAGACCCTCGAACAGGATGTAGTAGCCAAGGACCTGCGGCTTGTAGTCGCGGCGGATGCGCGACCAGGGGAACAGCCGCACGGCCTCTCCGGTCGCGTTCTTCACCGACTGGCGGACGCTGAACAGATATTCGTCGTCGACCGAGATTTCGAGCAGGAAGGTCAGGCCGGCGCCGTTGTTCCAGGACAGGGTGACGGGCTTGTCGGTCCCGAGCGTACCGCCCGAGGAGGTCCAGACGGTGTCGTTGTCCGGTACCTTGATGGCTTCGCCGGGCGGGGCCGTCCAGCCGTACTGGGCATAATAGGGCTTCGCGTCCGAGCGGGGTTCGAGCAGCCGGACGAAGGGGGACGTGGGGTCAATCGTCTCCCGATAGTCGGTCAGCACCAGGTCGTCGATCCGCGCGCCGAGAAGGCTGATGGAGCCTTTGACGCGACGGGCCTCGATCGGCACGCGCGGCACTTCCTTGGGCACCGTCGTCGCGGCGGTGACCGGCGCGGTGGCCGAACCACCCACGGACGCCCCCGGGGTCGCGTCGGCGCCGCCCGAGGTCGCCGGCCTCGCGGCCTCGGTCGTCGTCTGCTTCGCGGGAGGCTGCGGCACATTCGGCGCCAGCAGCGTCTGGAAGCCGATCATGATGGCGAGCGAAATCGCGATCGCCAGGAAGAGCCGCTTCTGGTCCATCAATGCCCCGTTTGACTGTCGCGACCCGGAACCGGACCGCCTTTACCGCTGTTACTCAGGATCGGATCGGCTGTCGGCCCGTGCTCCCGCAAGGGAACGGTGTCTGCGCTACGGGCTGGCACGAGGTCTATTCCCCCCTCATGCCACGGATTGCAGCGCAGGATGCGTTTCGTGGTCAGGCCGCTGCCCTTGAGGGCGCCGTGGCTGCGAAAGGCCTCGATGGCGTATTCGCTGCAGCTTGGCCAGAACCGGCAGTTCGCCCCGATCACGGGACGGATCGTCCATTGATAAGTCCGCACGACCCCGATCGCGAGTTGGGCCGCCAGGCTCATGTGACCCCCGCGCGCTTCAGCGCCTTGACCAGATCATCGCGCAGCGCCGGGAAGGAACGGGCGCGGGTGCCGTCGCGGCCGATCAGCACAAGGTCGACCCCGATGACGGGATGCTCGCGCAGCAACAGCCGAGCGGCTTCCTTGAGCCGGCGGCGGGTGCGGTTGCGAACGACGGCGTTGCCGACCTTCTTGGTGACCGTGAAGCCAAGCCGGGCGGGAAGGTCGTCCTGGCGTGGCATGGCCTGCAGGACGAGGCCCGGCATCGGGGCCTTGCGGCCCTTGGACGCCACGCGCAGGAACTCGGCCCGCTTTTTCAGCCGGCCGGGTGGTTCCGCATGCGAGGGTACCGCATCGGACGATGCGGGGTCCTGCGACAATATCCGAGTGTGCTGGATTGCTGGCATGGCACCATACCAGCCCTGGCAGCGCTCAGGCCGACAGGCGCTTGCGGCCCTTGGCGCGGCGGTTGGCCAGCACCTTGCGGCCGCCAACAGTGGCCATGCGGGCCCGGAATCCGTGCCGGCGCTTGCGGACCAGCTTCGACGGTTGATAGGTGCGCTTCACGTCTTCTCTCCGAGACTCCTGGGACCCGCAACAGCGCGGGGCGGGCGCACCCTTTCGGATGGCCCGTCGCAGGGGCCGGCTTATAGGGTGGAGGGTCACGAACGTCAACGCGTAACGCTGCCCGTTGTGGCAAGACCTTATATGGCACGTAGAAAAAAGAGAGTTCCCATGCGCCGTGGACCACGCCCGACTCCGGAACGCCCCTCGTCAGGGCCAGGCGGTCGATGAAATCCATCCTGCCGCTCGCGGTCCTGGCGGCGCTGGGACTCGGGGTCTGGCTCAGCGGCCTCACCGAGTATCTCGGCTGGCACGAGCTTGCTCGGCATCAGGCGAGCCTGCTAGCCCTGGTCGCCGCTTGGCCGGTCTTGGCCCCGATCGCCTATGTCGCCCTGTATGCGGTCTTCGTGGCGCTGTCCGTGCCGCAGGCCGTGGTGGTGACCATCTCGGGCGGCCTGCTGTTCGGCACCATCCTGGGCGGCGCGCTGGCGGTGCTGGGGGCAACCATGGGGGCGGTCATCCTGTTCTTCCTGGCACGGTCCGCGTTCGGCGAGTCCCTGGCCAGCCGCGGCGGCCCCTTCGTGCAGACGGTGCGCGAAGGGCTGCGACGGGACGGCTTCAATTATCTGCTGGCGATCCGATTGATCCCCATATTCCCCTTCTGGCTGGTCAACCTGGCCGCCGCGCTGGGAGGGATGCGGCTGCTGCCGTTCACCGCCGCCACCCTGCTGGGCATCGCGCCCGGGACCTTCGTCTTCGCCTCGGTCGGCGCCGGGATCGGCAGCGTGCTGGCGACCGGGGGCCAGCCGGATCTGTCCATCATCCTGTCCCTGCCCGTGCTGGGGCCGCTGATCGGCCTCGCGCTGCTGTCCTTGTTGCCGGTCGCCTGGCGCACCTGGAGGAAGTCCGATGGCCCGACCTGATCCCACCCATTTCGACCTGATCGTGATCGGCGCCGGCGCGGCGGGCCTGTCGGTCACCGCCGGCGCGGCCCAGCTTGGCGTGCGGGTGGCGCTGGTCGAACGCGACAGGATGGGAGGCGACTGCCTCAACACCGGCTGCGTGCCCAGCAAGGCCATGCTCGCATCCGCACACGCCGTCCGCGCCGGCGCTGGGGCCGAACGCCTGGGCATCCGCTTCGGGGCGCCCCTGATCGACTGGGCGGCGGTGAACACCCACGTGCAGGGCGTGATCGATGCCATCGCGCCGGTCGACTCGGAGGAACGGTTCCGCGGCCTCGGCGCCACCGTGATCCGCGGCGAAGCCCGCTTCGCCGGCCCCGATCGCATCACCGTCAACGGCCAGACCCTCTCCGCTCGGCGGATCGTCATCGCGGCGGGCAGCAGGGCCACGGTGCCGCCGGTGCCGGGGTTGCAGGAGGTCGGGTATCTGACCAACGCCACCGTGTTCGGCCTGCCGGAGAAGCCGAACCATCTGCTGATCCTCGGTGGCGGGCCGATCGGGCTGGAGATGGCGGAGGCCTTCTCTGGCCTGGGCACCCGCGTCACCGTCGTGCAGTCCAGCACGATCGCCAACCGGGAGGAACCGGAACTGGTCGACGCCCTGCGCGGCGTGCTGCTCGCGCGCGGCATCGTCATCGAGGAAAACGCCGCCGTCACCGCGGTCGAGCCTGGCCCCACGCTGGTGCTGGAAGATGGCAGACGGATCAGCGGCAGCCATCTGCTGGTGGCCACGGGGCGGACGCCGAATCTAGAGGACCTCGACCTGGAGAAGGGCGGCGTCACGGCAACGCGCGCCGGGATCAGCACGGATGCCGGCCTCCGCAGCGTGTCGAACCGGCGGGTCTTCGCGGTTGGCGACATCGCCGACCCGGTGGGCATCGGGCCGCGCGCCTTTACCCATGTCGGCTCCTACCACGCCGGCATCGTCATCCGGCGCGCGCTGTTCCGTCTGCCGGCCAAGGTCGACTACAGCGCTCTGCCCCGGGTGACCTACACGGCCCCTGAACTCGCGCAGGTGGGGATGA
This sequence comes from Acetobacteraceae bacterium, assembly GCA_947476855.1. The sequence continues at coordinate 9,824 of CANJSR010000081.1, read as the reverse complement.
CCGAGGCCGAGGCGCGCAAGGCCGGCCTGGATGTCACCATCCTGCGCTGGCACCTGCATGAGAACGACCGCGCCATCGCCGAACGGGACACGGTCGGGATGATCAAGATCGTGGTCGCGCGCGGGCGGGTCGTGGGCGCCGGCATCCTGGGCAGCCACGCGGGGGAGATGATCGGAACCTGGACGCTTGCGATCTCCCAACGGATCAAGCTGTCGGCGCTGGCCGGGATGATCGTGCCCTATCCGACCCGGGCGGAAATCGGCAAACGCGCGGTCGGCGCCTATTTCGGGGCGAAACTGTTCACGGACCGGACGCGTATGGTGGTGCGCTGGCTGGGGATGCTGGGGTGACGGGTTGGGGTTTCACCCCCACCCCCGACCATCGGACAAGCCCCAGCGCTACTCCCGCCCGGCACACACGAAGTGCGGATTGTCCCAGCCCTGCTTGCCATACAGCAGCGGCTTGCCGTCCAGTGTGCGGACCGAGCCGCCGGCGGCCTCCAGCACCGCCTGAGGCGCGCAGGTGTCCCATTCCATCGTCCGGCCGAAGCGCGGATACAGATCGGCGATGCCCTCGGCCAGGCGGCAGAATTTCAGGCTGGAGCCGAAATTGACCAGCTTGGCCACTTTCCGCCCTTGCAGGAACGCATCCAGGGTCGCCGTGTCGCCATGCCGCCGGCTGGCCAGGACGGTCAGGCCTTCCTCCGGTACCTTGCGGGCAACAACCGGGGTTTCCTTCCCGTTCAGGCGCTTCCACGCCCCCTGCCCCACGATCGCGCCGAACATCTCTCCGGTGGCCGGCACGCCCACGGCGCCCAGCACGACCCGGCCATTGCGGACCAGGCCGATATTCACCGCGAAGTCGTCCCCGCCGCTGGCGAATTCGCTCGTCCCGTCCAGCGGATCGACCAGCCAGAAACAGGGGCTGGCCTCGGTAATGCGTCCCGCCGCGGCCTCTTCCTCGGCGATGACCGGGATGTCGGGGCAGGCTTCGCGCAGGCCGGCAGCGATGATCAGTTCGGCGGCGTTGTCGGCTTCCGTCACAACCGAGCCATCGGCCTTGCTCTTGCCTTCGAACCCGCGGGCGCGGATTTCGCGGATCACCACGGCGGCCTTGTCGGCCAGCACCACGGCGAGTTCCAGCAGCGCGCGATCGTCCATCACGCGACCGCCTTGGCGGACCGGCGACGGCGCGGCTTCTTGGTCGGTTCTGGCATGGCCGGCTGCTCCTGGTTGTCCTGCGGTGCCTCGACGGCAACCGGTGTCTCGATCGGGCGCACGATCTTCTCGGGGTAGACCAGACGCACCGGTTCCACCCGAGGAACGGGCTTGGCCAGCATGGCGACGGCCGCTTCATAGACGAGTGTCGGCTCCAGCCCCTTCATGCAGGCCATGCCGCGCGGGCAGTCGTCGACCCGCGCGAGGTAGCACGGGCTGCACGCCATGTTGCGGCGCAGCGCGATGGCGGACGGACCCACCGGCCCCCACTCCATCGTATCGACAACCCCCGAATGGATCCCGATGCTGGGCACGCCCACGGCTGCGGCGATGTGCTTGGGGCCGCTGTCGTTGCCGACATACAGCACCGCGTTGGCCAGCAGCATCGGCAGTTCCCGCAACGGGGTCTTGCCGACGAGCGAGGCAACGGCGGACTTGTCGGCCACCGCGTCCATCACCTCCTGCGCCAGTTCCGCCTCATCGGGGCTGCCGATCAGGATGACGTTCAGCCCGTTGCGCGCCACCAGCAGGTCGATCAGGGCGGAGAAATAGGGCAACGGCCACTGCTTCACCGCCGATCCGACGCCGGGGTGGATGATGGCCACGGGCTTGCTGAACAAGGCGCGGACATCATCCGGCAGGCGCGCCAGCGTCTCGGCGGCGGCCGCAAGCGGGACCGTAAGGCTAGGCTGATGCGACCGGCTCGCCTGGCCCACCGCCTCCACCAGGTTCAGCAGGTCGTCGCTGACATGGTTGCGCTTGTTGTGCAGGCTGCGGTCGGTTTCCCATTCCAGCGCGACATCCAGGAAGTTGAACTGCGCCTGGTGGTCGAAGCCGGCCAGATAGCGGGACCGGCTGTATTTCAGCACATCGCGCGTGTCCGGCTGCTTGCGGAGATCGACCGCGAGGTCGAACCGATGCGTGGCCAACCGCGCGCCGAGTTCGCGCAGATCGTCGTCGGTCACTTCCTTGCGGCCCATGCCGGACTTCACGTGGAAGAACTCGAACGCGATGAACTCATCGATCGCGGGTTCATAGGCCGCGAAGGATTGCGCGGCCGGCCCGGACAGGACGGTGATCTTCGCCGCCGGAAACATTTCCTTCAGTCGGCGGATCGACGGTAGGGCGGTGATGAAGTCGCCGATATGGTCCAGCTTCACGACCAGCAGCCGGCGGATTTCGTCCGGAGTGAACAGCGGCTGGCCGGAGAAGACGGTATCCACCGGCTCATCATCCGGACGATGATCATCGGCGTGGCGATAGAGCCGCGGGTTGAAATACGGATCGCCCGCGGTGAACCGGTCCGCCCACATCGAGTTGAAGTGGCTGAAGTCGTAGACGTCCTTCAGCTTGTCGCGGCTGGCCAGTTCGTGATGGATCAGCGTCGTGTGCGGCGTATAGACGGTCAGCAGGCCCGCCCGATGCACGCGCAGGCAGAAATCCAGGTCGTTGTTGACGATCTGGTGCGCCTCATCAAAGCGGCCGACGGCGTCGAAGACCTCGCGGCGCATCAGCATGCAGGCGCCGGTCACCGCCATGACGTTGCGCTGGGTCATCGCCAGGCCGAAATAGCAGGGGTCGTTCTCGCCGGCGAAGCGGAAGGCGTGCCGCGCGATGCCGTTGGTCGCCAGGAACATGCCCGCGTGCTGCACGGTGCGCGCCGGATAAAGCAGCCGGGGGCCGACGATCCCGACCTCGGGCCGGACGGCGTTTTCCAGCAGGACGTCCAGCCAGTCTTCGTTCTCGATCTCGATATCGTCGTTCAGGAACAGGATGAACTCACCATCCGCCTGCTCCGCCGCGCGGTTGTTGAAGCGCGACCAGTTGAAGGCGTCGGGGATGTCGACGACCTTGTCGGCGTTCTGTTCGACAAACAGCTTCCAGGCCACCTGGTCATCAGGGATGTTGTCGATGACGATGATCTCGAAGTCCTTGTAGGCGGTCTTTTCCCTCAGCGTGGTGATGCAGGTCTCGATATAGCCATGCGCCGCGCAGGTCGGGATGATGATGGAAACCTTGCCGCTGACCTTGGCCGTGCGATGCAGGCGCCAGGCCTGGGGCACGGCGGTGGGCAGCACCTCGCCCTCGATCCCGCGCCGTTCGGCCGCCCGTTGCAGCGCCGCCTGGCACTGCGCGTCGGTGTCCAGGTCGTCGGTCCCGCGTTGGCACAGCAGCTTGGGCACGTGGTGGATCAGCCCGGCGTTCTCGGCGCAGTGCAGGACCAGGTCGTACTCGCCCTGGGCGTGCAGGGACTCGGGCGTCACGCCGGTCCGCGCCAGCAGCGCGCCGGTCGCGACCCACGGCCGCCCGATGTAGTTGGTCGCGAGCAGAAGGTCGGGGGAGTAGTCCGGCTTGAAGAACGGCTCCCGCTCCTGGCTGATCGGGCTGGTCCGGGTTTCATCGGCGTAGATCAGGCCAGCGTCCCGGTGCAGGCCACTGCCCAGCGCCAGTTCGGCCAGCGCGTCGACGCCGAGTTCGTCACCCGGGGACAGCATCAGGTGGAACGCGTCCGGATCCCGCGCGAGCGGCGATGTCCAGCCGGCGTCACCGACCGACAGCACCGAGGCGCGCCAGGTCAGGTCCGTCCCGATCTCATCCATGATCGGCCGCACGGCGTCGGCCGCCGCGGCGTCGTCACACAGAACGATCAGGCGCCAGGCGGCATAGGCCTGCGACGTGAGGCTGTAGAAGGTCGTCCGCAGCCGCTCCGCGTCCACGATCCCATCCTGGCGCAGCACCACGGTGAAGCTGGGCCGGTGTTCCATCCGGTCGAGCAGGCCTTGCAGGAACGTGCGTCCGATCCGCGGCAGGCGGCGGCGGATGTTCACCGAGTCCCGATCGGCGTCGGCGCGCTTGACCTCGGCCTGGAAGGACTGCTCGTAGACGTAGCCGCTCTCACACCGGACGATCAGGCGGATCACATGCTCCCCATCGCGCAGGCTGCGCGGGGGGCAGTGGAAGGCGAAGCCGCTGCGGACCGAGTTCGGCCAGTCGGGGAAGGCCGCGCCGACGTCCTGGCGGGCGAGGCCGTGATGGGCGTCACCCAGACGCTGGGTCCCCATCCAGATTTCCATGCCGGTGATGGCGGATCGGGACAGCACCCAGCCATCGATCGTCAGCCGGCCGGTCACGGTGTCGGCGACGCGGCCATCGACGACCCGGGGGCTGTCGAGCTGGAACTTCATCTCCCGCGGGTCGGCCTCGGGGCCCGATTCGGTGGGCGGCGGCGGGGGCGGCTCGGGTTCCGGCAGCGGGGGCGCCGGGGTGGCGAGGACCATCGTCTCCTCGATCCGGTCGTCGCCGAGGCCGGTCGTGACGATGACGCTGACCCGGTGCTCCCCCTCGATCCGTTCGATCACGTGGCGGTCGAAATGGAAGCCGCTGAAACGGGCGGAGGGGATTTCGGGGTGCAGTTCGCCGACATCCGGCCGGTCATGGCCGAGTTCAGCCACGCCCACGCGATCGTCGCCGAGCATCAGCGCCACGCGGGCGATGCCGGCGGCGCTGGTGGCCCAGCCGTTGACGACAAGCTGGCCGTCGCCTTCCAGCCGGATTTCGTCGCAGTACATGTGGACGGTGCGATCGGGTTCCGGCGCCGGCGCGGGCAAGGCCGGCGCGCCAGTCAGGACCGACAGCACGGGGCCGGACGACAGGTTGAAGCCGGCCGTCAGGCTGTAGCTTGGGCTCTGCGCCAGTCCGCCAAAGCTGCTGAGGACGGGCGGCGGTTCGGGGGCGGCCGGCGCGGGCTCACTGTAGTCCCCGTGATGGACCGGCATGACGACGTCATGGGCCAGACCCTCCCGGCACAGCATCTCCACCCGCAGGCTGTCGATGTCGCGCTGGTCGGGGGGCAGTTCGGCCGTGATGCGGAAGCCGCAACTGCCTGAGTGCGGATAGGCCGGGTAGGCGGCGGCGACATCCCCGCGTTCGATCCCGATCTTGGCCGGGACCCGCATTTCGCCGGCGAAGGCCTGTACGATGACGACGGGGCTGAGGGAGATGCCCCAGCCATCGACGGTCAGAATGCCGTCGGCGTCGATCGCCACGCGCTCCACATACAGGATCGCGGGGACGCGGCCGCTCGCGGCGGCTTCCGGCAGCAGGGGGCCGTCGCTGACATGGACGGGCGGGGAGCCTTCCGGCTCGATCGTCAGTTGGAAGTCCTGCTCGTAGACTTCTCCGTTCACATCGAGGGCGATGATACGGCAGGGGCACGGATCGCCGGCGCGGTCGCGCGTCCGGGCGAGGTTGAACTGGACGGTGCGCTGCTGGACGACCATGCCGTTGGGCAGGGTCTGGGTCATGTCGCTGGGCGTTGGCCCGAAGGTGGTGGTGGAGCGGTCCCCGTCATCGGCGACGAGGGTGGCCGACTGGATGGTGGAGACCGAAACGATCCGGGCGCGGACCATGACGTCGAACCGGTCGAGCAGGAAGCCGCCGGTGACCCTGGGATCGACCTCGATGATGACGGGAACGCGCGTAGGCGGCGCCACATCGGGCGTGGGTTCGGGCCGCTGTTCGGGTGCCGCGGCCTCGACCGCGGTTGCCTCCTCCGGGCCAGTCTCGTCTGGTCCAGTCTCGTCTGGACGCGTCTCGTCCAAGGTCGTAGCGGCGGGCTCGGCCTTCCGGCGTCCCTGCTTTCGCGCCACGGCCTGAGATCGGCCCGATGTCGATGACTTCTTGCTGGTCATGCCGTCCCGCGCCTCAACACCATGCCATCCTTATTGCTGGACGCCCGATCCGTGCGGCTCCATGGCCCGCCGGTCGAACGCCGTCCTGTCCTGTCCGTGGCGGGCCAGGCCCGCGTTCCGAAACGTACGCGGGACCACCCCGCGATCTGAAGCGTATCGCAGGGCAAGCCCGCGTGCTGAAGCATAGCGTGTATGATCGCGTCGCCCTTGTCGCGCCGGATTACCCGGGGGAGAAGACAGGGGACGATGATCCCGGTCACACCGCGTATGGGAGCCGGCCTTCCTTGTAGCCATCCTCATCGAAATGGCCTTGCGCGGAGGTCAGCAGTCCGCGGCGGAGGAAATCCGCCACATCGGGATATTGCTTGAGGTACCAGTCCTCCTCGACATTCATGGCGAAGGGCAACCGCCCCTCCAGCCAGCCGTCGTTCAGGAAGTGATGCCGAGCGGAAGGCACACGGCCTTCATCGATGGCCTGCCCGATATCGGGATAGGCGGTCTTGTACCAGGCCTCGTCGACTTCGACTCCCTGCAGCATCATTCGCAGAATGTTAACGAATTCATCGTACGAAAGGGTGATACGCAGCGACCCATCAACAGCCTTGATATCAAGTGGGCGCTTGATCAGATCGAACGGTGGCAGGTACTTCACGGAGCCTCCTGGCATGGCGGACACGGATCGCCCTTCAACGACAACCGCACCCCTCCATACCGTTATAAAGCCGGCCGATGGAACAGGGTGGATTTTTTTTTGGCCGTACGGCAGGGGAGCGTGTGTTTATTCCTGGCCTGACCGTCGCCCGTCTTCGCACCGCATACATATGGAAACAATTCGATGAACCAGGACCCGGCCGCCGCCTCGCATCGCCCCGCCTCGGACCGGGAACTCGCCGACATCGTCCGTCAGTTTCATACCGCGCGCGTTCTGGTCATCGGTGACATCATATTGGATCGCTACGTGATCGGCGGCGTCCAGCGCCTGTCGCCCGAGGCGCCGATCCCGGTGCTGCGCCCCGCGACGCAGCGCGCCACGCTGGGCGGGGCGGCCAATGTCGCGATGAACATCGCCACGCTGGGCGGGCATGCGGTGCTGATCGGCGTGATCGGAGAGGATGAGGCCGGCGGCATCCTGCGCGGGCTGGTCGCCAAGGCGCCGAACCTGCACGCGGCCCTGGTCACCATCCCCGGCCGGCCAACCACGTCCAAGACCCGGTTCATGACCGGATCGCACCAGCTGCTCCGCCTGGATGAGGAAACGACGACGCCCGTCGCCGACCAATGGGCCGATGCCCTGCTGGCGCAGGTGCGGTCCGCGCTGGACGACGTGTCGGTCGTTGTCCTGTCCGACTATGCCAAGGGCGTGCTGTGCGATGCCGTCCTGGCCGAGGTGATCGCGATGGCCCGCCTGGCCGGGCGGACGGTGATCGCCGATCCCAAGCGGGCCGATTTCTCCGCCTATCGCGGCGCCTCGATCCTGACGCCGAACGAACATGAGGTGCGGCTGGCGACGCGGATCGAGGCTGATCACGACGCCGAGGCTGATCGCGCCGGCCGCTCCGCCCTGGACGCGACCGAGGGAGAGGCCGTGCTGGTCACCCGCTCCGCCAAGGGGCTGACGCTGGTCCGGCGCGACTCGGAGGCGATGCATCTGCCGACCCGCGCGCGGGAGGTCGCCGATGTCTCCGGGGCCGGCGATGCGCTCGTGGCGGCGCTCGCGGTCGGGCTGGCGGCGGGGGCGTCGCTGCCCGCTGCCTCGATGCTTGCCAACGCGAACGCGGGGATTTCGGTGGGCAAGCAGGGCACGGCGACGGTTACCCGGCAGGAACTGCTCGATTCGCTGCATCTGGAGGACCTGGTCGCCAACGACCGCAAGGTCGCGACGTTGGAGGAAGCGGGCTCGGTCGTCTCCGCCTGGCACAACCGGGGCTACAAGGTCGGGTTCGCGAATGGCTGCTTCGACCTGATCCATCCCGGGCATGTGCGGCTGCTGTCCGAGGCGCGGGCGGCGTGCGACCGACTGATCGTGGCGCTGAACACGGATGCGTCGGTGCAGCGGCTGAAGGGGCCGACGCGGCCGGTGCAGAATGAGATGGCGCGAGCAACGGTGATGGCGTCTCTGTCGCCGGTCGACCTGGTGATCCTGTTCGACGAGGACACGCCCTTACAGGCCATCAGCGCGCTGCGGCCGGACGTGCTGATCAAGGGATCGGACTACACGGTGGACCAGGTGGTGGGTGGCGACCTGGTGCAGGGCTGGGGCGGGAAGGTCGTCCTGGTGACGCTGGAGGAAGGGCACAGCACGACCGGAACGATCCGAAGGATGACCGCGCCGGGTTGAGGTAGAAACAGAGCCGCCACGCCCCCTCCCCCCTTGAGGGGGAGGGTTGGGGTGGGGGGTAGGAGCGGCACGGGACTGGGGGGTTGCTACCCCTCCCCCCGCCCCCTCCCGCAAGGGGAGGGGGAGAAGGAACGTGCGCCCTTCTCCAGGCGTGCCCCCCCTATCCCACCACCACCGCGGCCGTGGCCGGGAATGTCAGATCCACCGTCGCACCCGCGCCGACCATTGTCTCCGCCGACCCAACCACCCGCAGAACCCGCGGTCCGATCTGCACGTCATAGCGCCCGGACCCACCCAGGAAGCTCGCGGACGCGACCGTGCCGCGCAGCACGTTCACGCCAGCCCCGGCTTGCCGGCCATCCGGGACCACCTCGATGCTCTCCGGCCGCAGCGCCACGGTGACCGAGGCCCCCGCGGCCGAACCCTTCGGAAACAGGCAGGCGATCGCGCTGCCGTCCTCCAGCCGCACCGCCCCGATCCCGTCGACCGCCACCGCGTCCTGGCTGGTGCCGGCGATCAGGTTTGCGGCACCGATGAAGCCGGCCACGAAGGCGCTCGCGGGGCGGAAATAGATCGTGCGCGGATCGTCCAGCTGCACGATCCGCCCGTTCTCCATCACCGCGATCAGGTCGGACATCGCCAGCGCCTCGGACTGGTCATGCGTCACATAGATCGTCGTCACCCCGATCTGCTGCTGCAGCCGGCGCAGTTCCGCCCGCATCTCCTCCCGCAAAGCCGCATCCAGGTTCGACAGCGGCTCATCCAGCAGCAGCAGTTGAGGACGTGACACGATCGCGCGGGCCAGCGCCACGCGCTGCTGCTGTCCACCCGACAGACGGGTGGCCGGGCGTTCGCCGTAGCCGCCCAGGCCCACGGTATCCAGCGCCTCCTCCACCATGCGGGTGATTTCATCACGCTGGTATTTGCGGTCCTTGGACACGCGCAACGGAAAGGCGATGTTCTCGAACACCGTCATGTGCGGCCAGATCGCATAGGACTGGAACACCATGCCGATTCCACGCAGGTTCAACGGGACGGCGATGCCCTGCTGGTGATCGAACAGCACCCGGTCACCGACGGCGATCCGCCCGCTGTCCGGCCGCTCCAACCCCGCGATACACCGCAAAGTCGTCGTTTTCCCGCATCCGCTCGGCCCCAGCAGGGTGAAGAACGTGCCCGATGCCAGCTCGAAGGAGGCATCGCGCACCCCGCCCGCCTGGGTGTCGAACTTGTTGGCATAGATCTTGGTCAGGTTGGCGACGGAGAGCATGCGTCAGTTCCCATAGACGTCGGCGGCGCCGCGTCGCATTTGCGCGAAGAAGATCACGGCGATCCCGGTCATCAGCACGGTCCAGCACAGGCCGAAGGCCGCGAGCTCCCCGCCCTGCCCATTCACGTACTGGTCGAAGATCGCCACCGCGATGACCTTGGAGGTCGGGCTGGCCAGCAGCACGGCGATCGCCAGTTCCTTGTTGGCGATCAGGAAGATGAACAGCCATCCCGCGATCAGCGCGGGGCTGAGCAGCGGGGCCACGATCCGGCGCAGCGTGGTCATCGCCCCCGCGCCCGCCACGCCCG
>CANJSR010000080.1 GCA_947476855.1 Acetobacteraceae bacterium | reverse complement strand
TTGTCGTACCAGCCCATCACCCGCAGCATCGCGCCGCCATCAACCACGGCGGTCTGCGTCGAGTCGAACACGCAGGACGCGGAACTGTGATTGAAGTCGATGCTGACCAGGGCCGCTGTGTTGTAGTCCAGCACGCCCTTCATCGCCCCTTGCGAGGCCGCCTTCATCGCCGCGTTCACCTCATCCTTGGTGACGGGGCGGGCGAGGTTCACGTCCAGCGAAACGATCGACACGTTCGGCGTCGGAATACGGATCGCCGTGCCGTCGAGCTTGCCCTTCAGCTCCGGCATCACCAGGCCCACCGAGCGCGCGGCGCCAGTCGAGGTCGGGATGGCCGAAACCGCGGCGGCACGGGCGCGACGCGGGTCCTTGTGCATGTGGTCGACGGTGCCCTGGTCGCCGGTATAGGCGTGGATCGTCACCATGTAGCCGCGCAGGATGCCGAAACTGTCCTGCAGCACCTTCGCCATCGGGGCGAGGCAGTTCGTCGTGCAGGACGCGGCCGATACAACCGTCATGTCCTTGGTCAGGACGTTCTGATTGACGCCATAGACGATGGTCGCGTCGGCATCATCGGCGGGGGCCGAGATCAGCACCTTTTTCGCGCCCGCCTTCAGCAGCGCCGCGGCCTTGGCCTTGGAGGTGAACGATCCCGTGCAATCCAGCATGACATCGATGTCGGCGTAGGAAACCTTCGACGGATCTCGTTCCGACGTGAACCGCATCGGCCCATAGGTCCGGCCATTGTAGCGGACGGTCATTGAGGTCTCGGTCGTCTCGACCTCACCGGCGAAGCGGCCATGGACGCTGTCAAACAGGAACAGATGGGCGTTGGCCTCGGCGTTGCCGGGTCCGTTGATCGCGACGGGAACGAGGTCATCCCGGCCGCTTTCGACGATGGCGCGCAGCACCAGGCGTCCGATCCGCCCAAAACCGTTGATTGCGACCGTAACGGCCATGCCCATTGTCCTTTCGTTGACGTTCCGGGGTCAGACCCGCACGGTTACCAGTGAAACGATTATGCCTGTTCGAGCTTCTTGCGGACAGAAGCGGCCGCCGCCTCGGCGGTGATGCCGAAATGCTTATAGAGATCCTCGGCCGGCGCCGAGGCGCCAAAGCCTGGCATGCCGATGAACACGCCATCGGGACCCAGCCAACGCTCCCAACCGAAGGAGCAGGCGGCTTCCATGCCGATGCGGGGGGCGGTGCCGAGCACCTCGGCGCGGTAGGATTCGTCCTGCGCGGCGAACAGTTCCCAGCTTGGCAGGGACACGACCGCGACCTGGATGCCCTCCTGCGCCAGCAGCGCGCGGGCATCCATCATGATCGCGACTTCCGATCCGGTGGCGATCAGCGTGGCCTGGCGCGTGCCCTCGGCTTCCGCCAGGACGTAGCCGCCGCGGGCCGATCGGTTCTCTCCGGCGTCGCTCCGCTGTGCCGGCAGCGCCTGGCGCGTCAGCACCAGCAGGCTCGGGCCATCGGCTCGGCGTACCGCGAGTTCCCAGCACTCGGCCGTTTCCAGCGTATCGGCGGGGCGGAAGACATGCACGTTCGGCATGGCGCGCAGGCTGGCCAGATGCTCGACCGGCTGATGCGTCGGGCCATCTTCGCCCAGGCCGATCGAGTCGTGCGTCAGCACATGGATTACCCGCTGACGCATCAGGGCGCCGAGGCGAATCGCCGGCCGCATGTAATCGGTAAAGACGAAGAACGTGCCGGTATAGGGGATGATGCCGCCATGCAGCGCCATGCCGTTGGCGGCAGCGGCCATCGCGTGCTCGCGGATGCCGTAATGCATGTAGCGGCCGCCGTAGTTGCCGCTGCTGATCGAGCCCATGCCCTTGACCAGGGTCAGGTTCGACCCCGTCAGGTCGGCCGACCCGCCCAACAGTTCCGGCGTCGCGGGCACGAGGGTTTCAAGCACCTTCTGGCTGGCGGCACGGGAGGCGATCTTCGGCTTGCTGGTCGCGATCTCCTGCTTCATCTCGGCCACGGCTTCGTGCCAGTTGTCCGGCAGCTTGCCGGCCATCACCCGTTCAAACTCCGAGCGCTGGTTGTGACGGGCCAGGCGCTTCAGCCATGACCGCCGCGTGCCGGCGCCACGCGCGCCCACGGCCCGCCAGGGCTCGGCGATGTCGTCGGGAACGGTGAAAGGCGGGGCATCCCAATGTAAAGCAGCCTTGGCGCCCGCGGCCTCGGCGGCCCCCAGGGGCGAACCATGCACACCGGCGGTGCCGGCCTTGGTCGGCGCGCCCAGGCCGATGATGGTGCGGCAAGCGATCAGGGTCGGCTTCTTGGAACGCACCGCGAAGGACAAGGCGGCAGCCACCGCATCCGGGTCATGCCCGTCGACCTGCTTCACCGCCCAGCCATAGGCCGCGAATCGCTTGGGGATATCTTCCGACCAGGACAGGCTGGTGTCGCCGTCGATCGAAATGTGGTTGTCGTCGTAAAGCACTGTCAGCTTGGACAGCCCAAGATGCCCGGCCATCGAGCCGGCCTCATGGCTGACGCCTTCCATCAGGTCGCCGTCACCCGCGATCACCCAGGTGCGGTGATCGACCAGCGACTTGCCATAGCGCGCGGCCATCTGGCGTTCGGCCAGCGCCATGCCTACCGCGGTCGCGAAGCCTTGGCCCAGCGGACCCGTCGTGGTCTCGATCGCCGGATGCTCCCCGAACTCCGGATGGCCGGCGGCCGGAGAGTGCAACTGACGGAAATTCCGCAGGTCGTCCATCGACATGCCGTCATGGCCGGTGAGATGCAGCAGCGAATACAGCAGCATCGACCCATGGCCGGCGGAGAGGACGAATCGGTCCCTATCGGGCCAGCGCGGGTCGGCCGCGTCGAATTTCAGGAAGCGGGACCACAGCACCGTGGCGGCATCCGCCATGCCCATCGGCATACCGGGGTGGCCGGACTTGGCCTTTTCCACCGCGTCGATCGACAAGGCGCGGATAGCATCCGCCATGCGCCGGACCGGGGTCATCGGACGGCTGAGTATCTCGGTCTGACGTGCCAGCACCGAGGTATCAACAGACCCGTCATCAATGGCTGCCATGCTGTCTCCTCGCGCGCGGGCGTTACCGGTCGCCGCGCGGGCCGCTTCTTAGGCGTAAGGCCTGCCTGGGGCAAGCCTGTTGCCGGTTCGCGTTGGTTCAGGCGTCCCCTCCTGCGGTTTCGCCAGACATGCTTTGTCTACCAGCATCCCCGCCCGCACGCCAGAGCCAGGGACAGAGACAGGGTTCGTCAAAGTCTGAATGACTGCACGATCTGGACCACCGCGAGCAGGCAGACGATCACGCCCACGATCAGCATCAACCGGTGCGCCGGGACATATCGCACGAAGATCGCGCCCAGCGGCGCCGCCGCCACCCCGCCGATGATCAGCGCAAGGATGTGGGTCATGTGCGCCATCCCGATCTCGATGAAAAAGGTCGAGGCGACGGCGACGGTAATCAGGAACTCGGCGGCGTTGACCGAGCCAATGACCCGTCGCGGCGCATGCCCCGAACCGATCAGGGTGGACGTCACCAACGGCCCCCAACCGCCCCCGCCGATCGCGTCGAGGAACCCGCCCACCAGACCCAGCGGCGCGGCATAACCCGGCTTCGCGTCCTCATTCGTCGGGGCCAGGCGCATCGCCTTGAAGACGATCAGCATGCCGCAGATCAGCAGATAGGCGGACACGAAGGGTCGGATCGCACGCCCATCGATGTTCGAGAGGATATAGGCACCCAGCACGCCGCCAAACATGCCGGCGATTCCGAGCGTGACGAACAGCTTATAGTCGATGTTCTTGTGCAACAAATGCGCGATGCCCGATGTCGCCGACGTCGCGACCTCCGCCGTATGCACCGCGGCGCTGGCCTGCGCCGGCGGAATGCCCAGCGACAGCATGGCCGTGGTTGAAATCAATCCGAAGGCCATGCCCAGGGAGCCATCGACCAACTGGGCAAAAAAGCCAATCGCGACGAGTGAAAGAAAATCGGTTGGCATAAGGCCCCTCCCCGTTATGGCGGATGACCGGACCATATCCCATCGGCACGCTAGGATTCTAATGGAATCTACGTCGTTCGTTCCGCGACCCGACCCCACGCGCATACCGGGACATCGGAACGAACGCGAAGCAGTTGAACCGCAAACGCAAACGCACCGAGATCATCATGGAGTCGAATCGTTTTCAGGCGGCCGGTGCGCGCCGCTCCCGCCGGCTTTCTGTACGCAATTGTCCGCATGCCGCAAGGATATCGCGTCCGCGCGGGGTCCGGATGGGCGCGGAAAATCCAGCGTCGTTCACAATCTTCGCAAACCGCTCCACCGCCGCGTTGCTGCTTGGTTCGTACTTGCTGCCAGGCCAGGGGTTGAACGGAATCAGATTGACCTTCGCTGGCAGGCCGGAAATCAACCGCACCAGCTCGCGCGCCTCGGCCTCTGAGTCGTTGATGCCCCGCAACATCACATACTCGAATGTGATACGACGCGCATTCGATGCGCCGGGGTAACGGCGGCAGGCGGCGATCAGTTCGGCGATCGGATATTTGCGATTGAGCGGCACCAGCTCATCACGCAGATCATCCCGTACCGCATGCAACGATACCGCCAGGTTGACGCCCAGCTCCTCTCCGCAACGATCCATCATGGGCACGACACCCGATGTCGACAGGGTGATACGCCGCCGCGACAGGCCGATGCCTTCATGATCCATGACGATCCGCATCGCCTTGGCCACGTTGACGTAATTATACAGCGGCTCGCCCATGCCCATCAGTACGATGGTGGACAAAAGCCGCGGGGTCTCCCCCTTGGGCGACGGCCATTCGCCATAGGCATCGCGCGCGGCCATGAACTGGCCGACGATCTCGGCCGAACCCAGGTTGCGGACCAGCGTCTGCGTGCCCGTGTGGCAGAACCGGCACGAAAGGGTGCAGCCGACCTGGGAGGAGATGCAGACCGCGCCGCGATCTTCGTCCCGGTCCGGGATATAGACCGTCTCGGCCTCCTGCCCGTCGCGGAAGCGGAACAGGAACTTGCGGGTCGCGTCCTCACTGAGCTGCGCCAGCGCGACCTCGGGCCGCCCGATCACGAAGCGTTCGGCGAGCTTTTCCTGCAGCGGCCTGGCGATCGAGGACATGCGCGCGAAATCAGTCACGCCCTGGTGATAGACCCAGTGCCAGATCTGCTTGACGCGGAACGCCGCCTCTCCGATCGCCGCGACCTCGGCCGCAAGCTCCTCCCGGCTGAGGCCCACGATATCGCGCCGCCCGTCAGCGAGTTGCGGCGTGGGTGGGTCGAACAGCGCGGATTTCGCGAGGACCCGGGCGCGTTCGGCTTCCGTCAGTTCAATGACATCGGTCAACGGGGCGGACATTCCTTGCTGATCGCCTTGTAGGCGTCGGAAAAGCCGGACAGGCTGAACGTATCCGTCACCTGCACCGCCTTCGGACCAGGCGACCGGGCAATCGCTCGGCTTCCCTTCTGCAAGGCGGCGACGGCGGCCTTGCCGTCGCGGGCGAAGGCGTTGCGCTGCGCGGTGTAGAAATCGAGGCCGGTCTGGTCGATCTGCACGACGACCGCCACGTTGGCGCCATAGGTGAATCCGGCATCCAGGGCGACGGCGTCGCGGCCCGAGGCGCGCTGCGTCACGGTCAGGATCACGGGCCCGCGGTTCGGCACCGCGGGGGACGAGGACTGGGCGCGGACAAAGGCATAGCAGACCGTGCCGCCACCCTCCTGGTAGGTCGCCGCCGTCCAGTCGGCGAACTTGCCGATCTGCTTAGGCCCGGCCGGCTTCGGCGCGGGCTTTGCGGTCGGCGCAGTCTGCGCGGTCTGCGCCAATACCGGCGGGGCGGTCATGGTCAGGACAGCCACGGCCAAGGGTGCCATGACCAACGGGGCGAGGGAGAGAATCACGCGTGCGAGCATGTCGAAGGCATAAGCCCTGCGCCGCGCCGGAACAAGCGCGACGCGCCGAAATCGCCCCGGCGGCCGGGCGGATCAGGCCTGCAAGGTGAACCGCTTGCCCACGGCGGAGGGGACCACCACCCGCTCCCCATAGGCGCGCTCCATCGCGTTGACCGCCCGCCAGCCGGTGCAATGGGCCGGAATCATATAGTCGAGGCCGAAGGTGCCGAGGTCGCGCACCGTGTCGGGGATGATCGCCTCCGTCTGGCCGGACAGATGGAACCCGCCCATCACCGCATGCAGCTTCACGTCGGGGAAGGCGTCCCGGGCATGGTGCAGCACGTTGACGATCCCGGCGTGGGAGCAGGCGCTGAAGACCACGAGGCCCTTGCCGCGCAGATGCACGGCCAGGAACCGCTCATCCATCAGCAGGGGATCGGGGCGCCATACGCCGTCATCGCCGAGGCGGACCTGGCTGGGCAGGCCCTTCTCGTAGCCGGTGACGCGGGGGATTTCCCCGCTGACGAAGAACTGGTCGTCGAGGCAGGTCGTGGGTTCGGCCGTCACGATCGGGTCGGCGCCGAAGGCCGTCCATTGGTCGGGCGTCGGGATCTGTTCAGCCGGCAGCACGCCGCCATCGGGCTGGCGCTGGCCGTACCAGCCGAACATCCCCGGATGCAGATACAGCGGTACCGCCTTCCCGCCATTCGCCTGGTTGATCAGGCCAAGCGCACGGGGGATGCCGCCGGCGTGATCCCAGTGGCCGTGGGAGAGCATGGCGGCCTCGATCGTGCCGAAATCGATGCCGAGGCGGAGGCCGTTGCGCTCTACCGCGTAGTCAACCGGGCCGCCGTCGAACAGCATGCTGCGTTTGCCGTTTGGGCCGTGGACGGTGATGATCAGGGCCAGACCGTGGTTGGCGCAGCACAAGGAAGCGCCGGTGGTCAGCTTCATGCCGAGGCGCTGGATGATCGACCACTCCCGCGTCACGAAGGACGGCGTGGTGGACAGGCTGTCGGTGACATTGTCGACCAGCACCTGGATTTCGATCCGATCCACCGGTTGCAGTGCGTTCATGGCCGTTTCCCCATCGTTGCCGGCAGGCTACGCCGGATCAGCGCGCGTGTCGCGGCCAGGCCGCCCAGGCCCAGCGCCAGTGCCCCGGCGATCACGGTCGCGAGGGCGTAAAGCTCGGGCGTCACGCCCATCCGGGTCATGGAGAAGACCACCATCGGCAGGGTCGAGGACCCGGGGCCGGAGGTGAAGCTCGCGATCACCACGTCATCGAGCGAGAGGGTGAAGGCCAGCAGCCAACCCGACAGCAAAGCCGGCGCCATCAGCGGCAGGGTGATCCGCGTCAAGACGCGCCAGGGCGGGGCGTAGAGGTCGGCGGCCGCGTCCTCCAGCCCCGTGCCGGCCTCGGCCAGGCGCGCGCGGATGACGACGGCGACATAGGCGACCGAGAGGGCCGCGTGGGAGAGGGTGACGGTCAGCTCCCCCCTGCCCCGCGGCCAGCCGATCGCCTGTTCGAGGGAGACGAACAACAACAGCAGCGACAGGCCGGTGATGACCTCGGGCAGTACGAGGGGGGCAGCGAGGGCCGCCTGGAACGACCCCCGCGTAGCGAAGTGTCCGAAACGCGCGAGCGCGAACCCGGCCATGGTGCCGATGATGGTCGCGATGGTGGCGGAGACGGCGGCGACCCGCAGGGAGAGGATGGCCGCGTCGATCAGGGCCTCGTTCTGGAACAGTGCGACGTACCAGCGGGTGGAGGCTCCGGTCCAGGTGGTGACCAGCCGGGAGTCGTTGAAGCTGAACACGACCAGGAAGGCGATAGGGGCGTAGAGGAAGGTGTACCCCGCGATGAGTGTGGTGAGGAGGAATCCAGCCGGTCCTCTTCTCCCCCTCCCCTTGAGGGCTTGGGAGCGGCGACCGTGCCTGCCGGCGCGTGGACGTGGTTCCCGTCCCTCACGGGAAGAGGGGGCGTGGGTTCGGCCTCCCCGCTCACGCCACCGGCGGCAGGCTGTAGAACCGCGCCGCGGTCCGGTGGAACAGATCTGCCTTCTCATCCGCCGAGGCCGCCGCCGCGATCCGCTTGAACGCGTTCCACAGGACCGGGTAGGAGCACATGCCCTTGTCTACGGGGAAGTTGCTCTCGAACATGCAGCGGTCTGTGCCGAAGGTCTCGATGGCCGTCTCCATATAAGGCCGCCAGGCATTCGCCATCTCAGCCGAACCAGGCGGCATCGGCTGGTGATGATACCCAAACCCGTTCACGTTCATCGCCAGCCCGCCCAGCTTGACGAACAGGTTCGGGAACTTCGCCAGTTCGCGCATTGAGGCAGCCCAGTGCGCGAAGACCTCCGCCCCCTTGCCCTCGTACTGGCCAACGCCCAGCGGCCCGCCGAAATGATCCAGCACCACCTTGTTGTCGGGGTTGTTGCGCAGCAGGTCGGCCAGATCGCCCAACTGAGGGTGATAGAGCCACGCCTCGAACGTCAGGTCGTACTTCGCCAGGCGGGAGAAACCGCGCTGGAACTCGGGACGCAGATACAGCCCCTCGGGCGCGCCGGGTGGGGCGGTGGGGGCGATGCCGGCGTCGTAGGTGCCGGAGTGGCGGATGCCCTTGAATCGGCCCTCGCCCGCCTGGATATGCGCCTCAAGGACAGGGTCGATGCGGTCGCCCAACAGGCAGTCGGCATGGCTGACGATGCCCGGGCAGGCGCGGAAAGCGCCGTATTCCCCGGCCTCGGTCGCCTTGGCGATGGCGGCGACGAATTCGGTCTCGCCGACCGGACGCATCTCCTCCGGCCCGTCCTTGCGATAGGCGGACCCGCACTGGATGAAGACAGTGGCCAGCACATTGTGGCCGGTGGTCACGTCGGCAACCAGATCCTCCAGCAGGTACCGGTCGGGGCGCGCGCGCCAGAGGTGATGGTGCGGGTCGATGATGGGTTGCGCGGGGTCGAGAATGTCCTCCCGCAGCATCCCCAACCAGTCCGGACGGACGCGGGGATGGTGGAAGGGTTTGCGTTCCGGTTCCGTGGTCATGGTGCTGTGTCTCCTCCGCCCGCATCCAGCCATGGAGGGGGGAGGATGGCAATGTGGGCCGTTCAGGGGCGGGAAACGTCCTGTTCCATCAACATCCGGATATAGCGCGTGAAGGGCATGCCCTTCGACCTGGCCTTGGTTTTCACCGCTTCCAGCAACGGCGCGGGAATCCGCATGTTGAGTTGCGCGTCCTTCTTCCCGAACTCGAATTGGATCGGGCGGAAGCCGGACAGGTCGTACTCGGTCAGGTCGGCCTGGTCGACGAAGCGTTCGGCTTCTTCATCGGTCCGGAACACCGGGATCGGCTTAAGGACGGGTTCGGCGTTCATAGTGATCGATCTCCTTCTGGTGCATGTACCGGGCGGAGATCGGCCGGATCAGGGCAACGCCGTCCGTTTCCCGAATCGTGAAGACGACGAACAGATGCCGCTCCGCCTCGGTCAGCCCGATCGCGTTCAGCCGGGTCTCTCCGCCCACGCCAGTGCGATCCGGCAGAACCATCGGCGTTCCGTGGAACATGGCCTCGATCTCCGCCTTGGACACGCCATGGCTGGCGCATTTGGGCCAGTTACCGTCGTCCCAGTCGAAGCCCGATACATGCATGGTGAGGAGGGATGCTATATTTTTGTGTAGTCATTCGCAACACAAATCTGTCTCCGGTTGCATCGGGCACGAGACTCCCCTCCTCTACCCTCATGACCCAGACCGCCGCCGCCCGCTTCGCCGCCCATGCCCGCAACACCCGCTTCGCCGAGCTGTCCCCGCACGCGGTTGCCCGGGCCAAGGTCTTCATCCTCGACAGTCTCGGGGTCGGCATCGCCGGCTCCTCGGTCGAGGGCGGAGACGCCCTGCTGCGCGTCGCCCAGACCTGGGGACCGCCCACCACCACCGTCTGGGGCCGGTCAGCGCGCCTCTCCGCCCCGGCCGCGGCGTTCCTGAACGCGTGGCAATTGCACAACCAGGAATATGACTGCCTGCATGAGGGGGCGGTCGTCCATGCGATGGCAACCACCCTGCCCGCCGCCCTCGCGGCGGCCGAGGCCCGGGGCGGCATCTCCGGCCGGGACCTGATCACCGCCGTCGCGGTCGGCACGGATGTCGCGGCAGGCCTCGGCATCGCATCCCGGTCCAGCTTCCGCTTCTTCCGCCCCGCCACCGCCGGGGGTTTCGGCGCCGTCGCCGCAGCGGGCCGCGTCCTCGGCCTGGACCAGCACGAACTCGAAGCCGCCTTCGCCTGGCAGCTTTCCCAGACCAGCGGCACGATGCAGGCCCATACCGAGGGCAGCCCCCTGCTCCCGGTCCAGATCGCCTTCAACGCCCGCGCCGCGCTGAATGCCTGCGAACTCGCCCCCTCCGGCCTGACACCCCCGCGGGAGGTGTTCGAGGGCCCCTACGGCTACCTGGCCGTGTTCGAGGGCGAATCCGATCTGCCCCCGATCCTCGACAGCCTCGGTCGTGACTGGCGGATCGGCGATTTCAGCCACAAGCCGTATCCCGCCGGACGCGCGACCCATGGCGGGATCGAGGGCGTGATGGCCCTGCGAGCAACCCACGGCTTCATGGCCGAGGACGTGGATCAGGTCGAAATCCTCGCCCCGCCGCTGATCGTACGGCTGGTGGGACGGCCCGCGCGCCCGGACGCCGGGGCGAGCTACCTCCGCCTCTGCATGGCCTATGCCGTCGCGCGCGTCCTGCTGACCGGACGGGTGGACCTGTCCGACTTTCGTGGCGACGTGCTGACCGATGCCGCGACCCATGCGCTGGCCGCCCGCGTCGTCACCCGCGCCGACGACAACCCGGACCCGAACGCCCTCGCCCCACAGACCGTCATCATCCGCCTGCGCGACGGGACCGAACACCGCTGGACCCAGGCCACGATGCTGGCCAATCCCGCCCGCCCCCTGACGCGGGAGCAGCATCTGACCAAGTTCCGCCGCTGCCTCGCCTTCAGCGCCGAACCGCTGCCCAACGCCGACCGCCTGATCGCGATGGTCGACGCGCTGGAAGACCTGCCGGACACCACGGACCTGATCCGACTGCTGACCGCCTGAACGGCCCTCCTGCATTACGCGCGGACCTGCTATGCTCCGCAGACAAACAGAAGGGGACACCCCATGCGTCTGGGCGTCATGCTGCCGCTGCACGATATTGGCGGCGATCCGATCGTGCTGCGCGACTTCGCGCAGGCGGCCGAGGGCCTCGGCTACACCAACCTCGGCCTGGCCGACCACGTGCTGGGGGTCAACGTCGCTTCACGTCCCGACTGGGGCGATCGCAACACGTCCGAGGACCTGTTCCACGATCCCTTCGTCTGCTTCGCCTACCTGTCCGCGATCTGTCAGCCGACGACCGAGTTTTCGACGCAGGTCCTGATCCTCGCCCAACGCCAGGCGGTGCTGGTGGCCAAGCAGGCCGCCTCGCTCGATCTGCTGTGCGGAGGGCGCTTTCGCCTCGGCGTCGGGGTCGGCTGGAACCCGGTCGAATTCACCGGCCTGAACGAAAATTTCTCCAACCGCGGCCGCCGGTCGGCGGAACAGGTGGAGGTGATGCAGAAGCTCTGGGCCGAACCACACGTGACCTTCAAGGGCCGCTGGCACGAGATCCAGGACGCCGGCATCAACCCGATGCCGGTCAACCGCCGCATCCCGGTCTGGTTCGGCGGGCATGTGGACCAGACGCTGGAACGGATCGCGCGCCTCGGCGACGGCTGGATCATGAACGCCTACCCACCGGGCGACGCCGCGCTGGCCGAGTTCGCCCGCCTGCGCGCCATGACCGAGGCCAATGGCCGCCCCGCCGACGCGGTCGGGATCGAGGTCTGGACCTCCGCCGGCACGGGCACGGAAAAGGACTGGAACACCGAGGCGCAATTCTGGAAATCCTCCGGCGCCAGCCACCTGACCCTGACCACCACCTTCGGCCGCCGCCATCACCGCCGAATCGCCGGCAAGACGGTCGCTGATCACCTGAGCGCGATGGAACGCTACCGCGACGCGGTGCGGGACGCGCTGTGACCTTGCCCCCCTGCCTCGGCGTCACGATGGGCGACCCGGCCGGGATCGGGCCGGAGATCATCGTCAAGGCCGCCCGCGCCCTGCTGCCCCGCATCGCGGCCGGCGAGATGCGGCTGCTGGTCATCGGCCATCGCTCCGCCCTGCATCGGGCGCTGACCGGCCAGGACCTGGCTGTCCCCGATCTTGAACCCGGCGCCGAACCGCTTGGCCTCTCCCTGCTGGCCGCGGGGGAGGAACGCGCGCCGATCGCACTCGGCCAGGTCGCGGCCGAGGCGGGGCGGTTTTCCTACCTCGGCGTCGAACGCGCCGTCCGCCTCGCCCAGGCCGGCACGATCGATGCCATCGTCACCGCGCCCCTGAACAAGGAGGCGCTGAACCTCGCGGGCTACAAATACGCCGGCCATACCGACATGCTCGCCGACCTGACCGAGGTCGCGTCCTCCACCATGCTGCTCGCCCATGGCGATATGCGGGTGACCCATGTCACCACCCATGTCGCGCTGGAGGACGTGCCCAAACTGCTGACCCCGGAACGCCTGCGCCGCACCATCGACGTCACGCACCAGGCCATGCTGGACCTGGGCATCGCCCATCCCCGCATCGCCATCGCCGCGCTCAACCCCCATGCCGGCGAGGGCGGGCTGTTCGGGCGGCAGGATATCGAGGTCTCCACCCCGGTGATCGAGGCCTATCGGCGCCAGGGCTGGGATATCTCCGGCCCCGTACCAGGCGATACGGTGTTCGTGAAACTGCGCGCCCGCCAGTACGACGCGGTTGTGGCGATGTATCACGACCAGGGGCACATCCCGGTCAAGCTGCTGGGATTCAACATCGATCCCGAGACCGGGGCATGGAAGGCGCTGTCCGGCATCAACGTCACGCTGGGGCTGCCGATCATCCGCACCTCGGTCGACCATGGCACCGCGTTCGACATCGCCGGCAGGGGAATCGCCAGCGCCGACAGCCTGATCGAGGCGATCGATTACGCGCTCCGGCTCGCCGCGGTCAGGAAATCCCAGGCCGACCGTTGATCCTGGTCAATGCGCGCCATCATATGTTCATACGAACGTCACACTGCATCATGACCTGATGCGAGGAGGGCGCGATGAACAGGAACATGGCGGAGATCATCCGCAATCGGCAGCCGATCTGCCTGCGAGCGGAAGACAGCATCCAGCGGGCCTGCGAGGTCATGCACGACAAGCGGATCGGCGCGATCCTGATCACGAACGAGGCCGGGCACCTGACCGGCATCTTCACCGGACGCGACGTGGTGGCCTGCATCTCCGCCGGGATGGACGTGGCCGCGACCACGCTGCGCGACGTGATGACCCGCAATCCGGCCACGATGCCCACGCGGTCCTCGGCCATCGAGGCGCTGCGGCTGATGCAGGATGGAGGCTTCCGGCACATTCCGGTGGTGGAACAGGGCAGCCCGATCGGGATCGTGTCGCGGGGCGACTTCCGCGGGCTGGAATACGATCGGCTGGACGTCGAGACGGGGCTTTGGGAACGGCTGGGATAGGACGTGCTGGGGTTTCACCCCAGACCCCGACCAGGGACACTGTCCCTGGACCCTGCTAAGGGCGGAGCCCTTAGAACCCATTTGTTGGGGGGAAGACGGGAGGGGCTGAGGAGATGGTTG
>CANJSR010000079.1 GCA_947476855.1 Acetobacteraceae bacterium | reverse complement strand
GAGCTTCACTCTCACCGACCCTGTCGACACCATCATCGTCGACGGCATCCTGGCCAACGATCTGCTCGGCGCGACGGTCGGTACGATTTCAGACCTGAACGGCGACCTGAAGCCCGAACTGCTGATGGGCGCGCCCCTGATGGACCGGGGCGGCGCGGATCGCGGCGCCGGCTTCGTGATCTGGAGTCCCGCGGCTGGCGACGGCATCGACATCGGCGACCCTGCCACGGCCGCCGGCGGCGGCTACATGATCCGTGGCGAGGCGAACGGCGACCGCGCCGGCACGACGATGGCGGCGATCACCGACCTGAACGGGGACGGCAAGGCCGAGGTCCTGATCGGCGCGATCGGTAGCGACGCGGCCGGTGCCGACGCCGGCGCCGCCTATGTCGTGTTCGGCAAGGCAACCGACTCGGTCGTCGCGCTCGCCAATGTCACCGCCGGCACCGGCGGTTTCCGCATCACCGGAGAGGCCGCCGGCGACCAGGCCGGCAGCGCGCTTGCCAGCGTCGCCGACCTGAACGGCGATGGCCTCGCGGAAATCGTCGTTGGGGCCTACGGCAACGACGCGGGCGGTGCGAATGCGGGCGCGGTCTATGTCGTGTACGGCAAGGCGACGACAACGGGCGTCAGCCTGGCCACCATCGCGGCCGGCACCGGCGGCTACCGGATCAAGGGCGGGACGGCCGGCGCCCATATCGGCAGCGCGGTCGCCAGCCTCGGCGACATCAATGGCGACGGCCGCGGCGACCTGCTGATCGGCGCCCCGAGCGCGAACGAGGCCTATGTCGTCTTCGGCCAGGCCGGAACGACCGAGATCAACCTGGCCACCGTCGCGACGGGCGTGGGCGGGTATCGCATCGTCGCCGAACACGCCGGAGACCTGACCGCCCTCTCGGTCGCGGGTGGCGCGGACTACAACCGGGACGGCATCCTCGACCTGGTGATCGGCGCCTCCCACAACAACGAAGGCGGCACCAACGCGGGCGCGGTCTATATCGTCTGGGGCGGGGCTTCCGGCACGGTCGACCTCTCTCTGGTCGCGACGGGCCTCGGCGGCGTGAAGATCGTGGGCAAGGCCGGCAGCCTGGCCGGCAGCAGCGTGGCCGTGCAATCCGACATGAATGGCGACGGCGCGCCGGAAGTCCTCATCGGCTCCCCCGGCGTCGGAGAGACCGTCAGCATCGTCTACGCCGATGTGAGCTGGCAGCCCGACCCGACCGTCTACGGCACCAACGGCGACGATCTGATCGGCCCGGGCTATGGCGGCTTCCACGTTGTCGGTGACGGCGCCGACACGATCCTCGGCCTGGGCGGCGCCGACACCATCAATGCCGCGGGCGGTGCCGACACGGTCGAGGGCGGGGAAGGCAACGACACGATCCACGGCGGCCTGGGCAACGACACGCTGTCGGGCGACGCCGGCGCCGACACCATTTCGGGCGATGACGGCGACGACACGATCAATGGCGGCACCGGCAACGACACCCTGGATGGCGGCATCGGCGCCGATACACTGTTCGGCGGCAATGACATCGACAGCCTCTCCGGCGGCGACGGCGCCGACAGCCTCGATGGCGGCAGCGGCAACGACACGCTGGGTGGCGGCATCGGCAACGACACTTTGACGGGCGGCACGGGCGCCGATGCCATGACCGGCGGCGGCGGCGATGACGCCTACTTCGTCGATGACCTCGGCGACACGGTGATCGAGGCCGACGGCGGCGGCACGGACACCGTCTCCTCCAGCGTCACCATCACCCTGAGCAGCTTTGTCGAGAACCTGGTCCTGACCGGCGCCGCGCGGTCCGGCACGGGCAACACCCTGGCTAACACCATCACCGGCACCGCCGGCTCGGACACCCTGGCCGGCGGTGGCGGCGATGACGCCCTGATCGGCAACGGCGGGCACGACACGCTGAGCGGCGGCTCGGGTGCCGACACGATGACCGGTGGTACCGGCGACGACCGCTACACGGTGGACAACATCGGCGATGTGATCGTCGAGCTGGACGGCGGCGGCACCGACACCGTCACCGCCAACATCGCCTGGACGCTGGGCGCCTTCACCGAGAACCTGAAGCTGGCCGGCCTCGCCCATGCGGGCACCGGCAACGGCCTGGATAACAAGCTGACCGGGCAGGCGGGCACCGATACCCTGGACGGCGCGGGCGGCAACGACACGCTGGATGGCGGGACCGGCGCCGATGTGATGATCGGCGGAGCGGGCGACGACACCTTCATGGTGAACGATGCCGGTGACGTGGTGCAGGAACTGCTGGGCGGCGGATCGGATACCGCGATCGTCAGCGTGAACAACTGGGTGGTCGCCGATCACGTGGAAACCATCCGCCTGGTCGGCGCCGCCCATGCGGTCACCGGCAATAGCCGCAACAACAGCATCATCGGCGCATCCGGCAGCGATTCGCTCGACGGCGGCCTGGGCGATGACCTGCTGCTGGGCGGCGACGGCGACGACCGGCTGTACTGCGGCGACGGCATCGATACGCTGGCGGGCGGCAGCGGCGACGACCGCTACATCCTGCGCGGCGGAAGCGCCCATATCGAGGATCTCCTCGGCCACGACTCGATCGACGGCAGTGAAGGCGCGGGCGACTGCCACATCGACCTGTCCGGCGATACCGTCAGCCATGTTGATGGCCAGGACTGCGACCTGGGCAACGGCGGCTCCACCGCCCTGCCGCTGGACGTGCAGTTCCTCCAGGACCTCAGCGGCTCGTTCGGAGACGACATCGCGACGGTCCGGGGCCTGGTGCCCGGCATCGTCACCGCGCTCCAGGCTGTGCAGACCGACAGCCGGTTCGGTTCCTCCACCTTCGTGGACAAGCCGGTCGCCCCGTTCGGGGCGGCGGGCGAGTGGACCTACAATACCCTGCTGCCGTTGACCGCGAATGTCGCGTCCCTGACGGCTACCTACAACAGCATGGTGATCCGCAACGGCAACGACGCGCCCGAGGCGCAGATCGAGGCGCTGATGCAGCTTTGCCTGCGTCCGGCCGAGGTCGGGTTCCGTCCCGACTCCGCCCGCTTCGTCGTGCTGTTCACCGATGCCCCGTTCCATGTCGCCGGCGACGGCGCGGCGGCCGGGATCACGACGCCGAACAACGGCGACGCGGTCATGGACGGCACGCCCGCCGGCACCGGAGAGGACTATCCGCTTGTCGCCCAGGTGAAGGTGGCGCTGGAAGCCGCCAACGTGATCCCGATCTTCGCGATCGCCGGCGGGTACGAGGCAACCTACCAAGGCCTCGTGACCAGCCTGGGCCGCGGCACGGTGGTGACCCTGACCGCCAACAGCTCCAACGTCGTCGCGGCGGTCGCGGCGGGCCTGACCGCCGCGACCGTCACCGAGATCGAGGACGCGATCGGCGGCGCCGGCAACGACAGTCTGGTCGGCAGCCACCGTGCGAACGCGCTGACCGGCAATGCCGGCAACGACACGATCAGCGGCGGCGAGGGCGACGACACACTGAACGGCGGCATCGGCAACGACGTCCTGGACGGCGGCACCGGCGCGGACCGGATGATCGGCGGCACCGGCGACGACACCTTCCATGTCGACAATGCCGGGGATGTGACGCTGGAAGCGGGACGAGCCGGGACGGACACGGTGATTGCCAGCGTCGACTGGACGCTCGCCCTGAACACCGAGATGCTGCAACTGTCCGGCATCGCCTTCACCGGCACGGGCAACGCCCTGGCCAACACGATCACGGCGGGCAGCGGCGGCAGCCATTTGCTGGGCCTCGGCGGCAACGACACGGTGGCGGGCGGGAACGGCACAGACATCCTGGAAGGCGGAGATGGCACGGATCGGCTGACCGGCGGCCTCGGCACCGACACGCTGATCGGCGGCACCGGCGCGGATACACTGACCGGCGATGGCGGGGCCGACATCTTCCGATTCCTGGCCCCGACCCCGGGCGCCGACCGGATCACGGACTTCACCCTGGGCGAGGACACGCTGGAGTTTTCCGCCCTTGGCTTCGGCAGCGGCCTGGTCGCCGGCATGGACCTGCTTGCCGCCAATCGCTTCTCCCTGGGCGGACCCAATCAGGCGCATGGGCAGTTCCTCTACAGCCGGGGCAGCGGCGTGCTGTCCTGGGATGCCGATGGCACCGGGGTCGGTGGCCGGATCGCCATCGCGGTCCTGAACGGCACGCCCCTGCTGACGGGAGCCGAGTTGCATATCATCGGCTGACGCATCTCCGCTTGCTCCGGCACCTGTCTGGTTGTTGATTGGGTGCCGGGGCGGCGCCGGTGCTCGCCCGGGTGGAGCGCTCGGGACATTCGCATCCTGTTGGTCGAAGACGATACGGGACTGGCGGACCGGCTGACCGAGGCACTCTCGGCCGCCGGCTATGCCGTTGACCGTGCCGCGGATGGCGAGATGGGCTGGTACATGGGTGATACCACCCTCTACGACGCGGTCGTGCTCGACCTCGGCCTGCCGAAGCGGCCCGGGATGGAGGTCCTGAAGCAATGGCGCGCGCGCGGGCGCAACATGCCCGTGCTGATCCTGACCGCCCGCGGCGCCTGGACCGAGCGGGTCGAAGGGCTGAACGCCGGCGCCGATGACTACATGGGCAAGCCGTTTCACGCCGCCGAAGTGGTCGCCCGCCTGCGCGCGCTGCTCCGCCGCGGTGCCGGTTCGGCCGCCCCTGTGCTGACCCAGGGCGACATCAGCCTTGACCCCGCGTCCGGAACCGTCACCGTCGGCGGCGCGGCAGTGGCGCTGACCGCCCTGGAGCTCAAGATCCTGACGTACCTCATGCACCGGCCGCGACGGATCGTGCCGCAGAGCGAGTTGCTCGATCACGTCTACGGGATGGACGATATCCGCGACGCCAACACCATCGAGGTCTACATCGGCCGTCTCCGCCGTAAGCTCGGCCGCGATGCGATCAGGACGCAGCGCGGGCTGGGCTATCGCATCGGCTGACCCATGGGCGGCATCCGTTCAAGCTTCCGCGCCCGCCTGATCCTGGGCGCCATGATCTGGATCGCGGCCGGCATGGCGGCAAGCTGGTTCATCCTGAACGCGATCTTCCTCGATCGCGTCATACGGGAAATCGAAAGCGAGCTGGATCATCACGCGACGGAACTGACCGAAATCGTCGCGATCGATGCCGCGGGGCGGCTGGTCATGACCCAGCCGCTGAGCGACCGGCGGTTCTCCACCGTCGGTTCCGGGCATTACTGGCAGCTTGAACAGCGCGGCGGCGCGGCGTTGCGGTCAGGCTCGCTGGGTTCGGCGCGTCTGTCGTTCGGGCTGGGTTTTGACACCGCGGGCAGGGAGAGGGCCGCGACCGTCCCCGGCCCGGTCGGGTCCATCATGCAGTGGGAACGGGCCGTGCCCGTCGGTCCCGCCAGGGAAACGGTGCTGGTGGGGGTCGCGATCGAAAGCAGCGAAATCGACCTGGTCATGTCCGACATGCGCTGGACCGTTGGTCTGTCCCTGGGCGTCATCGCCATCGGACTGATGTTCGCCGCCTTCGCCCAGGTGGCTTTCGGCCTGCTGCCACTCCGTGGACTGAGACAGTCCCTGGCCGCCATCCGGCGCGGCGAGGCGCGACGCCTTCCCGATACTCTCCCGTCGGAGCTGGCACCGCTCGCGCGCGGTCTCAATGACCTGCTCGCGGCGAATGAGGAAGTGGTCAGGCGCGCGCGGGTCCAGGCAGGCAATCTCGCGCACGCGCTCAAGACCCCGCTCGCGATCCTGATGGACGAGGCGCAGCGGCTGGAAGCCGCCGGCCATTCGGGCGCGGCCATCCTGCACGAGTGTGAGCGGATGCGCCGGCAGATCGAGTATCAACTCGCCCGCGCGCGCGCCGCCGCCTCCAGCGCGAGCGCCACCGCAGCCACACCCATCGGACCGGCCCTGCGATCCATGGTCAGTGCGATTTCCCGGCTCTACCGGCATCGCGGCCTGACTTTCGATCTTGAGCTACCGCCGGAGTCGGCCCTTGCCGCCTGCGAAAGCGAGGATCTGGATGAACTGCTGGGCAACCTGCTGGACAATGACGGGAAGTGGGCGCGATCCCGCGTCCGTGTGAGCCTGGCCTTCGCTGGCACGAAAGAGACGCCGGTCATCCGCATCGCGGTGGAGGATGACGGTCCGGGCATCCCCCCCGCCTCTCAACAAACGGTCTTCCGGGCCGGGCAGCGCCTGGATGAGCAGGTGCCCGGCACCGGCCTGGGCCTCGCCATCGTCCATGACGTCGTGGAGCTTTATGGCGGGCGCACCTGGATAGACCGGTCCGACCTTGGCGGCACCGCGATTTTCCTGGAGCTGCCGGCGGTCGCGCCAGAGACCTGAAGGCGCCCCCCGACGGCGAGCCGAGCGTGGCCGGTGGCGCCCTCGCCGGCCGTCTCCCGCTCGGTCTCCCGCCTTATCCGCGTGGGCGGGCGCGCAAGGCTTCGGTGCGCGCCGTGTCGATGGCCTGGCCATCGGCGCTCAGCGCGACGCCGTAATCCCGTTCCGCCCCGCTCCGGCTCACCACCCCATCCCGCACATCCCGCAGGACCAATGCCGGCGCGCGGGTGAAGGGATCGCCCCAGCCGCCGCCGCCAGGCGTCAGGCCGATGATGCGGGCAGGGGCCAGATGGCGCACGCCGTATTTCGGCGGGATGAAGCGGTCACCATCCGCCGGTTCGATCCACTGTTCCCCGACCGCGCCGAACGCCCCGCCTTCGACACCGTAGCCCGATGGCGTGTCCAGACCCTCCGCGCGGAACGACCAGGTGCAGGGGACCAGGATGTCAGCCTCATAGTGCATGCCGCTGCCGCCGCGCCGCATACCCGGTCCGCCAGCGTCCTCGCGCATCTCCCAGCGCCGGTAGCGCACCGGGAATTGCTGTTCGTGGAACTCCAGGTTCGGCAAGTCGAGACCACCCAGGGAGTTGATGTGCCCCATCTGCGGGAACCCGTCCCGTTCGGCCGTGGCGCCGGGGGAACCCATGGCGTGCCACTGGTACATCACCCAGGCCCCGCCATCCGGGTTGCGCGCGGTGATGTGGTTGTGCGTGGTCTTGGACCAGCCGGCGCAGGCCCGGTCCGGCGCTGCGCTGGCCAGGGCGCGCCATACCGCATGGATGATTTCATGCGCGACGAAAACGGTGTTCATCGTCATCGGCGCGGGCGGGCGGGCGTTCACGACGCTGCCCTCGGGCGCGATGATCGTGACGCAACGATACGTCCCCTCATTGCGCGGGATCGAGGTATCGAAGAACGACGACAGCGCCATGTAGACGGCCGACCAGGTGTTGGCGACCGAGGAGTTCTTGAACCCCTTCATCTGCGGAGAACTGCCGGTGAAGTCGATCGTCAGTTGATCGCCCTTCACCGTCATCCGCACCTTGACCGCGACGTCCACCTTGCTGAAGCAGTCGTTGTCGGTGTGGTCTTCCCCGAGGTACACGCCGTCCGGCAGCGCGGTGATCTCCTGGCGCATGCGCGCGTCGGCGTGGTCCAGCACGCCGGCCAAGTGCTCGAAATACGAGTCCACGCCCAGTTCGCCCACCAGCGCCGCGACCCGCCGGGCCCCGACTTCAGTGGAGCCGAGCATGGCACGGAGGTCGCCGTCGAGGAGGTCCGCGGTGCGGGAGTTGATCAGCAGCAGCTTCCAGAGGTCGTCGCGCACCGTGCCGCGGTCGATCAGCTTCAGGACCGGCAGACGAATGCCCTCGTGCCAAATCTCGGTCGCCTCGGGGTTGTAGGTGCCGGCCAGGCCGCCGCCGATGTCGGACTGGTGCGCGCGGTTGCAGCAGAACCCGGCCAGCCGGTCGGTGCCGTCCAGGAAGATGGGCCGGGCGATCACCCAGTCCGGGAGGTGATTGCCGCCGGCGACATAGGGGTCGGACAGAACGAAGACGTCATCGGGGAAGATGCGTCCGGCGAAGTCGCGCAACAGGGCGCGTACGGCGAAACCGCCGCCGCCGGTATGGATGGGGATGCCATCCGCGTTGGCGATCAGCGTGCCCTCGGGGTCGGTGATGTAGCAGGAGAAATCGTGGCTCTGGCTGAAGATCGGGCTGCGCGCAGTGCGGGTCATGACCCAGCCCATGTGCTTGCTGACCTGGTCCAGCCGCTTCTGCATCAGTGCGAGGATCACCGGGTCGCGGGTGCCCCTTTCGGGCGCCGTCTGCGTGGCTTCCTTGGCCGGTGCGACGTCGATCATGAAGTTCCCGGCGCGGTCCACGACCAGGGCGTCGCCGGGGCCGAGGAGGACGGTGGTGGTCTGTTCCTCGATGATTGCGGGGCCGGTGACGCGGGCGCCGATGCCCAGATGCCGGCCGTCATGGACCTGGGTGTCGAGCCAGCCTTGGCCCTCATGCCAGACCGGTCGCGTTGCTGTCTCGGCGGCTTGAGTCTCGGGCGCGGCATCGGCCAGCCGCACCTTCGGCGTGCCGGTGGCGCAGCGTGCCGCGACGTGCAGTGCGGCGGACAGGATGGCTCCACCCGGCTGCACGTGGCCGTACAGGCGCTGGTATTCCGCCTCGAAGGCGGCGCGCGTGGCGGCGGGGTCGAAGCCGCCATCGTCCAGCCGCACCCGCACCGACCAGAGCTGGCCGCTGTAGTGCAGGTCGATCGACCGTTCCAGGCCCACCTGGTCGGCCGAGAAGCCCTCCGCGCGCATTGCCTCGACAGCCTGGGATGACAGCCGAGCGAGGTCGGCGTCGACGCGCGCCGGGTCCAGCGTGTCGAGCGTGCCGCTGACGAAACTCTGGAAATCCTGCCGCACATCGGCGTGCAGCATACCGATGGCGCACAGAGCGCCGGCATCGCGCGGCACATAGACGCGCTGGCAGCCCAGGCCCCGCGCCACGCTGGTGCCGTGCATCGGCCCCGCTCCACCGGCGGCGACCAGGGTGAAGTCGCGCGGTGCGTAGCCACGCTCGATGGAGATATATTCGACCGCGTGCAGCAGGTTCTGTTCCAGCAGAGCGATGATCCCGGCGGCTGCGGCTTCCACCGTCAGCCCCAAGGGATCGGCCGCGCGCGTGCGGATTGCTTCCCGTGCGGCGTCTTCCGACAGCACGAGGCCGGACTCGGCATAAGCCCCCGGGCGCAACCGGCCCAGCACGAGCTGCGCGTCCGTCACCGTCGGCTCCGTGCCGCCCAGGCCATAGCAGGCAGGGCCGGGATTGGCGCCCGCCCCCTGGGGCCCGACGAACAGCAACCCCGCCGGGTCCACGCCCGCGATCGTGCCGCCACCGGCGCCGATCGTGTGGATGTCGATCCCGGGGGTGGAGACGTGATAGCCGGCGATCATCAGATCGTCCTTCATCGCCACGTCGCCGCGCGACATCAGCATCACGTCGCAGGACGTGCCACCGATCTCCATCGAAATCAGGTTACCGGCTTGGTCCGTTTCGATCGCGGCGCGGTAGTAGTTCAACGCGCCCACGGCGGCGGCCGGCCCGCTCAGCAGCAGGTTCACCGGGCGCGGCGCCACCTGGTCCACCGAGATGACGCCGCCATTCGATTGCACCAGCAACAAGGGCCGATCCAGGCCCAGCGCGCGCAGTTCCCGGTCCAGGTTCCGCAGATAGGGCACGATGCCCGGCAGCAGCGCCGCATTCACCACGGCGGTGGAGGTGCGTTCATACTCCCCCATCATCGGCGACAGGGCGGCGGACGTGCTGACCCAGGCATCGGGCGCCCCCGCCCGCACCTGCGCCGCCACGGCCTGTTCATGCGCGTCGTTGAGGAAGCTGTTGAAGAAGGCGACGGCCACCGCCTCCACCCCCGCCGCACGGAAATCCGCCAAGGCGGCGTCGACATCCTCGGCCCGCGGGGGAGTCAGTTCGTTGCCGTCCTTGTCCATACGCCCGCCGATACCCCGCCTCAGGTGACGCGGCACCAGCACGGGCGCATAGGGGCTGCGGTGGTTCCACTGGTCCTCCCGCAGCCCACGCCGGATTTCCAGCGAGTCACGGAATCCCTCCGTCGTCAGCAGCCCGACGCGCGCGCCCTTGCCTTCCAGCATCCGGTTGGTCGCGACGGTGGACCCGTGCACGAACAGCACGCAATTCCGCAGCAAATCCCCCACGCTCATCGCCAGCATGTCCGCCGCTCGGCGGAGCGCGGCCAGCACGCCCTGGCTGGGGTCGGACGGGACGGAGGGCACCTTGGCCACCACGCTGCGCCCGGCGGCGTCCGTCAGCACCAGGTCGGTGAAGGTTCCACCGACATCCACCCCGATCCGCCAGGGTGCCGCGAGTCCGCCCAATGCCGTAGTGTTCATATCCGTCCCGTGCCCCTGGTTGCGATGCCAAGGGCAGCGTCACTCATGCCAGCGGAAAACGCCAGTTGTCGTGCGTCAGTCGAACCGGGCGTTGACGGCGCCGAACGGGGTGAAGCGGGACTCCACCCGGTCACCGGCCGCGATCGGATATTGTTTCGTGAACGACCCCGCCATGATGCGCTGGCCGGGCTCCAGGGTTCGGCCGAACTCGGCCAGCTTGTTGGCGAGCCACTGGACGGACAGGATCGGCCCTTCGCCCATCACCTCCGCGCCGGTGGCGTGATCGAGGCTTGTGCCGTTGACCGAGACATCCACCGTCGCCGAACCCAGATCATGGCCCGCCAGAGGCGTCTCCGCGCCGGTCACGAAGGCGATCTGCTGCGCGTTGTCGGCCATCGCCAAGGCAATGTCCTCGGAAAACGGGCCACGCTTCTCGACGATTTCCAGGGCCGGCGCCACATGGCTGATCGCCGCCGCGGCCTGGTCCCGCGTCACGCCGGGGCCGGCCAGGCGGGTGCCGATGCGCAGGCACAGTTCATTCTCGAACCCCGGGGCGATCAGGCTGTCGAAGCGGAAGGCATGGCCGGACGGTTTGTTGCCGGATTCCAGCAGGAACCCGAAGCAGGGCTCATGGATGTTCCACTGGGCGCGCATCGCGGCGGCGGTCAGTCCGACCTTCCAGCCTGCCTGGCGCTCTCCCGTCGCCTCATAGCGTGCGAGCAAGGCCAGTTGCACCCGGTAGGCCTGATCCAGGGACAGCTTGCCCATCCACTCCCGGGGCATATGCCGGCCTTCCTTCATCGCGTCCCAGAGTGCGGCGGCAATGGCGTCGGGTGTCGTGTCGGACATGGTTGCTTCCCCCTTCGACCGCCGTTCCGCATCGCCGGCGGGCGGTTCGTTGTTCAATTCGGCCGGGGCACGATAGGCAATCGGCCGGACCTACGGCAATGGCCGGCGCGGCCCTGTGGCCATGCGGCGCCAACCCGCACACAATGGGGTCTCTCCGCCCGACCGGGGACACGGACCAAGAAGACGCAGTGAAGGAAACGCCGACCGATGCCGATAAAGAAGCTCCTGATCGCCAATCGCGGTGAAATCGCCATCCGTATCGCCCGCACCGCGGCGGCCATGGGAATCGCCACGGTAGCCGTCCATGCCGAGGATGACGCGGCATCGTTGCACACCCGCCGGACCGATGAAGCGCGAGTGCTGAAGGGCAGGGGGGTGGCCGCCTACCTCGACGCCGCCGGCCTGATCGCGGTGGCCCAGGAAACCGCCTGCGACGCCATCCATCCCGGCTATGGGTTCCTGGCCGAGAACGCCGCCTTCGCCCGCGCGTGTGAAGCCGCGGGGCTGGTCTTTGTCGGCCCGTCCCCCGACTCGCTGGATCTGTTCGGCGACAAGGCCGCGGCGCGGGCCTTCGCCGAACGCGCCGGCGTGCCCCTGGTGCCGGGCAGCGCGGGGGCTACCGACCTCGCCGCCGCACAGGCCTTCATGGCGGGCCTCGGCGAGGGTGCCGCCATCATGGTCAAGGCGATCGCCGGCGGGGGCGGGCGCGGCATGCGGCCGGTCCACGCCCTGGCCGACCTGCCCGCGGCCTTTGAACGCTGCCGAGCGGAGGCGCTGGCGGCGTTTGGGAATGGGGAACTGTATGTGGAGCGGCTGTTTCCACGCGCCCGCCATATCGAAGTGCAGGTCCTGGGAGACGGCACCGGGGCGGTGGCGCATCTGTGGGAGCGCGAATGCAGCGTCCAGCGCCAGCGGCAGAAACTGATCGAGATCGCGCCCGCCCCCGGCCTGGCCCCAGCCGTGCGCGCCCGCCTGCTGGAAGCAGCCGTCGCCCTGGCATCGGCCGCGAAATACCGCAACGCCGGGACGTTCGAGTTCCTGGTGGATGCCTCCGGTACCGACGAGATCGCCTTCATTGAGGCCAATGCCCGCCTCCAGGTTGAACACACGGTCACCGAGGAAGTCACCGGCATCGACCTGGTGGAGGCGCAGTTGCGGATCGCCGCCGGCGCGACCCTGGCCGACCTGCAACTGACCCAGGCGCATATCCCCGCGCCGCGCGGGATTTCGATGCAGTTGCGCGTCAACCTCGAAACCATGACCGCCGACGGCAACGCTCGGCCCGCGGGTGGCGTGCTGAGCGCCTATGACCCGCCGAGCGGGGCTGGCGTGCGGGTGGATGGGTATGGGTATGCGGGGTATCGCACCAGCCCGGCCTTTGATTCCCTGCTGGCCAAGGTGATCGTGACCGCGCCCTCGGGCCGGCTGGATGATGTCGCGGGACGGGCGGGGCGCGCGCTGGCGGAGTTCCGCATCGCCGGGGCGGCGACGAACATGCCGTTCCTGGCCGCCCTGCTGCGCCATCCCGGGCTGCTGTCGGGGCAGGTGCATACACGCTTCGTGGAGGAGGAGATCGACGGCCTGCTGGCTGCCTCCGGCGCGCCGCAGCCGCGGCTTTACTTCGAACCGGCCGCCGCGCCGGGCGCACCCCGCACGGCCGGCATCCGGCTGAAGACCAACGATCCACTCGCCGTGGTGGCGCTGGGCAAGGGCGCCGATGCCTCGGTTCCGGCCGAGGCGCCGCCGCCGCCCGAACCCGCCTTCGGCGCGGACATCGACACACCGGATGGCACGAAGCCGGTTCCCGCCCCGATGCAGGGCACCATCGTCAGCCTGGATGTGAAGGAAGGCGACACGGTCCTGATGGGCCAGGTGGTGCTGGTGATGGAGGCGATGAAGATGCAGCACGAAATCGCCGCCCCCGTCGGCGGCATCGTGCGCGCGATCACCATCGCCACGGGCGACACGGTGTTCGAGGATCATCCCCTGCTGTTCATCGAGGAGACCGCGGACGCGAGCGGTGTCGCGGCGGCGGCGAAGGAAATCGACCTCGACCTGATCCGCCCCGACCTCGCCGAGGTAATGGCGCGCCAGGCCCGCGCCCTGGATGCCGCACGGCCCAATGCCGTCGGGCGCCGGCGCAAGACCGGGCAGCGCACGGCGCGGGAGAACATCGACGACGTGGTCGATCCGGGCTCCTTCGTCGAATACGGCGCGCTGACCATCGCCGCCCGTCGCACGACGACGCCGATCGAGAAGCTGATCGATGAATCCCCGGCCGACGGGTTCGTCATGGGGTTGGCCCACATCAACGGCGATCGGTTCGAGGAGGACACGAGCCGCGTCGTCGTCGGGGCCTATGACTACACCGTGATGGCCGGCACGCAGGGCAAGCACAGCCACCGCAAGCAGGACCGGATGTATATGCTCGCCGAACAATGGCGGCTGCCGACGGTCATATACACCGAGGGCGGCGGCGGGCGGGGCAGCGATCCCGACTATACCTCCATCCTTGGCGGCACGAGCGACACGT
>CANJSR010000078.1 GCA_947476855.1 Acetobacteraceae bacterium | reverse complement strand
CCGACCGTATCGGGACGCGAGGCGCCAATGAAGAAGACCACCCAGTTCCGCCGCCTGATCGAGGCCGAGGAAATCCTGATCCAGCCCGGCATCTATGACGGGTTCTCGGCCCGCCTGGCGGAACAGATGGGCTTCAAGTCCGCCTCCATCTCCGGCGCCGGCCTCTCCGAAGCCACGCTCGGCTGGGCCGATGTCGGGCTGCTGAGCTACGAGGCGAATGTCAGCCGCTCCCGCGCCATCGCCGCCTGCGTGGATATCCCGATCAGCGCGGACGCCGATACCGGCTATGGCAACGCGATCAACGTCTTTTTCACCGTGCGCGGATTCGAGGACGCGGGCATCGACGGCATCATGCTGGAGGATCAGGTCAGCCCCAAGCGCTG
The DNA here is from genome assembly GCA_947476855.1 of Acetobacteraceae bacterium. Next base: position 13,286 of record CANJSR010000078.1, on the reverse strand, counting down.
CGGCCACATGGACGGCAAGGAGGTCATTTCGGCCGAGGAAGCAGTGGAGAAAATCCGCGCCGCCGCCGACGCCCGCCGCGACCCCGACTTCATCATCAAGGCCCGCACGGACTCGACCGCGACGCACGGGGTCGAGGAAGCCATCCGCCGCCTGAACCTGTTCGCCGAGGCCGGCGCCGACCTGCTGTTCGCCGACGCGCTGCTGACGCGGGAGGATATCGCGCTGGTGGCCCGGGAGGTCTCCAAGCCCCTGGCCGTGAACATGGGCTTCGGCATCCGCTCCCGCGCGACCACGCCGCTGATCTCGGCGCGGGAGTTGCAGGATTTGGGCGTGGCGGTGGTGGGCTATCCACGGCTGATGACGAGTGCGGCGATCATGGGGATGCGCAATGCGCTGACCGTGCTGCGCCAGGGGATGGAGGAGGGGCGGGTGATCGAACGCCCCGACCTTGCGGTGTCGTTCCAGGAGTTGAATGACCTGATGGGGCTGCCGAAGATCCGAGAGATGGAGCAGCGGTACCTGACCCCGGACCAGCTTGCGGCGAAATACGGGAACAAAGCGCCGGGGCATGGGTGATGGGGATGGTTGGGTGGTGGCGGTTTGTTTCCCCCGACTCCCCTCCTCCCCTTGAGGGCTTGGGCCGCGAAGCGGACCGAGGCCGGGGGGAGGGGTCTAGCGGCACGCATTGGGGCCCGTGCATCCCGCGCATGGACCCGGCGAGCAGCTGTCGTGGAACGGACCGTGCCGCGATACCCCTCCCCCCAACCCCCTCCCTCAAGGGGAGGGGGAGCATCCGTGCGCAACCCCCAGCATGACCACCACCTCCCCCGCCGAATTCATCCGCACCCACACCACCCTCGACCGCCACCCGATGGTGCCGGAGATCGCACTCTATCTCGCCACCGAGATCACCCCCATCTGGCACGCGACCGAGGACTGGCTCGCCGAACGCAACATCGCTCCGCCGTTCTGGGCCTTTGCCTGGCCCGGCGGCCTGGCGCTGGCGCGCCACATCCTCGACAACCCGCATCTCGTCGCCGGCAAGCGGGTGCTTGATTTCGCGGCTGGGGGAGGGATCGCCGCCATCGCCTGCGCCATGGCCGGCGCCGCCCATGTGGAAGCGGCCGAGATCGACGCCCTCGCCGCCGCCGCCGTCAGCCTGAACGCCGCGGTCAACAACGTGGCCGTGACCTCGACCGCCGGGGACGTGGTGGGTTCGGCCAACCGCTGGGACCTGATCCTGTGCGGCGACGTCTGTTACGAGGCGCCGATGACGGCCCATATCCTGCCCTGGCTCGCGGGCCTGGGCGCGGAGGTCTGGGTCGCCGATCCGGGCCGCACCTATCTGCCGCGGCAGGGGCTTGCGCCCTTCGCCCGCTACCCCGTCGCCACCACGCTGGAGCTGGAAGACCGGACCCAGCGCGACGTCGTGCTCTACCGCTTGTTGGGCTTGCGCTGAGGCGGCTGTTCCGCCGGCATCGCCATCACGTCGACCCCGTTGACCAGCGCCTGGTCATCGGTGATCGCCAGGTCCCAGACCATCCGCGGGCCTTCCTGCCGGCCCAGGCCCTTGATCATCGCCAGGATCGGCATGGCCATCCGCAGGTCGGCGTTCTTGCCGGCCTCGGCCATCATCGCGTCGAGGCCGGTGGCGGACAGGCGCGCCTCGATCCCCGCTTTGGTCGGCGTCAGCATCCGCATCCGGCCGCTGCCCTCGATCCGCAGCGGGTCGAGTTCGAGCGACAGGCTTTCCAGCCCGATGCTGGCCCCGCCGGCGGTCACCAGCGCCGTCGCCTCGGCCGCCAGGCGATCCTGGTCCGGATTTTCCCCGATCGCGTTGATTAGCAGGGCGAACAGACGCTCGGTGCTGATGCCGGAAATGACCGGGCGCAGCGCGATGCGGGCGGGGATGTAGTCGCGCATGCCCTGGGGCAGCGCCTCGATATCCAGGCCTTCCAACGCGATGTCTGCCCAGGCGCGTAGCTTCCCGTCCGGCGCCTCTCCGCCCATGCCGAAGCGGAGCTGATCCAGGGAGATTTCACCGACGCCGGGCAGCGTCATGGAGAAATCGTCGATCGACTCCTCGCCCTCGATTCGGTTCGCGATGTCGCGCAGGGCCTCGATCAGCGCCCGGGCATGCTGGCGCATGGCGGGCGGCAGGGCGTTGGCGTCCATGGGCGGGGCGGGGCCGGTGCTCACCTCGGCGGCGATGGCCTTGATCGCGGTCCAGGCGCTGGCGAGCTTGCCGCCATGCAGCCCGTCCAGCCGCATGCCCATTCGGATGCGGCGGATTTCGGTCTCGGCCGTCTGCTTGGGACCGATCTCGGTGGTTGATTCCCAGCCCGTGATGGTGCCGTCCTGCACGATGTCCAGTCGGCCATCGGCGCCGGGGATCAGCGTGCCCTGCAGGGCATAACGCTCGAACCTCTGGGCCTGCTTCTGGCCATCGATCTGCGTGGCGAAGGCGACGTCGCGCAGTTCCAGGCTCATGGACGAACGGGTGGCCAGCGTCATGTCGATCACCGCCCGGGCCGATTGTTCGGCGATCGAATAGGTGATCGCCGCTTCCGCGCCGGCGGCGGGATCGATGGTGAAGGTTCCGTCCGACGGCACCCGCAGGTCATCGAGCGACCAGCGCCCGGTCGCCAGCGGCCGCAACTGCGCCGTGATCGCCCCGTCGACCGGCCTGGCCGGCGGGGCCTTGCCCTTCCCGGCCTCCTTCGTCCGTCCGGTCACGGGCAGGCTGAGCAGGTATCCCTCTCCATTCACGGTGACGGTCAGCGGCGGGGCCGGCAGCACCATCGCGGGGGCGAGCAGGGTGGTGAACCAGGCGCGCAGATCGGTCTGCAACGCGGCGGCGTCGGATGCATCCGGCGGGGTTGCGGCCGGCTGGGGCGCGGCGGCCTGGGCCCAGGCGGTCGCCGGCAAGGCCGCCAGCAGCGCCGCGAGCGCGCCCGACCGTGCCCGGGAGCGCGAGATTCCGAACGGGCGGCTGGCCCCCTGACGGTCCTTGTTTCGCATGCGCCACGTCCTTCGCCGGTCGATTGGTCCGCCCAATCTGCCAGCTTCCGGTCCGTCTCGCATGCGGAATCGTCAGGGGATGGCGCGCGGCGCCTCGGGCAGGGGCAGCCAGACGCTGACGGTGGTGCCGACTCCTTCCGTGCTTTCGATCCGCAATTGCCCGCGATGGCGGTTGACGATGTGCTTGACGATCGCGAGTCCCAGGCCGGTCCCGCCCGCGGACCGAGATCGCGCGCGGTCCACGCGATAGAACCGCTCGGTCAGGCGAGGCAGATGCTGGGCGGGGATGCCCGCGCCCTCATCCGCGACGGCGATCAGGACCCCGTCCTTCGGATCGGCCGTCCGGCGGGCCGACAGCCGCACCGTCCCACCTTCCCGACCGTATTTCAGGGCGTTGTCGAGCAGGTTCTGCAGCACCTGCACCAGTTGGTCGGAATCACCCGGCACCGCCGGCAGGGCGGGCTCGATATCGGTCTCGATCCGCGCGCGACGTTCCGCCAGTTTCGGGCCGTAGAAGGTCAGCACCTGGGCGGTCAGACGGTCGAGGTCGACCGGCTCGGTGGGCGGCTGGTGCTCCACCAGTTCGATCCGCGACAGGCTGAGCAGGTCGTCGATCAGCCGGCTCATGCGCGCGCCCTGTTCGGCCATGATGCCCAGGAACCGCGCCCGCGCCGGCGGGTCATCGGCGGCGGGGCCCAGCAGCGTCTCGGTGAAGCCGACCAGGGAGGTCAGCGGCGTGCGCAGTTCGTGGCTGACGTTGGCGACGAAATCGGCGCGCATCCGTTCCACCGCCATGTCGCGGGTGCGGTCGGACAGCACGACGACGATCCGGCCATCCGCGGCGGGATCGAGCGGGATCAGCGTCGCCCGAGCTTCCCGCGGGACGGGGACCGAGAGGGTGAGGGCGACATCTTCCTGGCTTTCCCCACCGAGCGCGCGGTCGATACCGGCCCGCAGGGCCGGGTGGCGGAGCACGGCCGGCAGGTCCTTTCCGAAGGAGCGGACGGCCGCCTGGTTCGACCACCGGACCTCCCGCGTCGCGTCCAGCACGATCAGCGGGTCCGGCAGGCGGTCGAGGATCATCGCATCCGCCTGTTGCCGCCGTCGTGCCGCTTCCTCCCGCTCCTGGAGGCGGCGGATCAGGCGCGGTAGCGCGTCGGCCACCGGGACGAGCAGGCGAAACGGGCCGGGCACGGTCGGCGCGTCACCATCGGCCACGCGGCCGATGCTCGTGACGATCCGCTCGATATCCGCCCGCAGCACAAGCGCGAGGGCCACTGGCAGGACGACCAGCCCCACCACGGCGGGCCACATCAGCCACAAAGGCAGCGCGCCCGCCCCGGCGGCCAGGGCGATCATCCCCAGCACGACCGACAGGGCGGCAACCATCCGGGGGGCCGTCTCAGACGCCGAGGGCGGCTGCAAGACCCTCGATATTCTCGGCGACGACGTCCCATTGCTGGTCGGCGGCGTAGTCGCGCTTCTGCAACGGCCCGTACTCGGTCGGGCGCGGCCAGAAGGCGGTCATCAGGCCGCATTTGCGCGCCGCCGCCAGGTCGTTGTTGTGCGCGGCGGCCAGCATCAGCTCGCCCGGCTCGATGCCCATGATGTTGGCGACGCCCAGATAGGCCTCGGGGTCCGGCTTGAAATGCTGGAACAGGTCGGAGCCGAAGACCATGTCCCAGGGCAGCTTCGCGTGCTTGGCCATGTGCAGCAGCAGGGAGACATTGCCGTTCGACAGCGGTCCGATGATGAACTTGGTCTTCAGGCGCGTGAGCCCCGCGACCGAATCGGGCCAGGGGTTCAGCCGGTGCCAGCCCTTGTTGATGTGGACGAGATCTTCCTCGGTCAGGCCCTTGATGCCGAAATCCGCGACCAGCTTGTCGAGCGACATGCGGTGCAGGTTGTCGAGCTTGGTCCACGGCAGCTCACCCTTGCGGACGCGGTCCATGCCGGGGTGGTAGGCGGCGCGCCAGCCATCCACCAAAGCCGCCCAGTCCGCCGCGATCCCGCGCGATGCGCCATAGGCCGACAGGTCGGCGATCAGGCTGCTGCGCCAGTCCACAACCGAGCCGAACACGTCGAACACGATCACCTTCGGCAGTTTAGCAGGCATGGTCCCCTCCCTTGTTTGATGGGCGGAGCCAAGCGGTATCGGCGGTGCGGGTCAAGCGGGGGGAGGGAAATCAGAAAATCCCGAAGATCTCCCGCAGGAACCCTGGCGTCAGGGCGCTGAGCGGATTGACGAACACCGTCGGGTCTTCCAGCGGGCCGCGCAGGGTATAGCGGGCGGCGAACAGGCCGCCGCCGGTCTCGGGGCTGAACAGCTTGCCCACCAGCGGAATGCTGCCCAGCAGCGAGTTGAAGAAATAGGCGGGCACGATCGTGCCCTCCATGTCGATCCGGTCCTCGTGCGGCTGCAACTGCCCCTTCACGGTAATCCCGAGCGAGGCGCTGAAGGCGCGGGCGTTGTCGAGCACGATGTGACGCTCATCCATGCGGAACGGGGCCACCAGTTCGGTGAAGCCGATTCCCGGCCCGCGCAGCACGTCGACCAGCCCATACAGCGTCATGGCCTGGAGCAGCTTGGCCAGGCCAACCGAGCCGCGCACGCGGAAATCGGTGATCCGGGCCGATCCGTTCAACGGACGGTCCGGGTGACGATCATCGAAGGTGCCGGTCACGTTCAGCGTCCCGCCTTCCATCGACTTGATCAGGTCGAGGCCCAGCAGCAGTGCCCCCGCGTCATCGGCCTTGACCGCCACCCGGCGCACGCCGGTCCCGCCGGTGATGTCCAGCCGGAATCCCTTGTCCGCCGCCAGCCGTCCACCGACCGACAGCGCTGGGAAGAAGCTGCCGTTGTAGTTGCCCCGCGCCATCAGGTTGGTCGCGGTCTTGCCATGCGCCAGGAACACCCGATCAAACTGGGCATCCATCGTCCACGCCGCCTCCGGCGCGCGATCGCCGCTCGGCTTGTCCGGTTTGGGGGTGCGGGCAGCCAGCTTGACCGAGGCGTCCAGCACCGGCCCGGTCAGGCTGACGGCGATGGGCTGGCCGGCCGGGAAGCCGACCGTGCCCTTGATTTCACTGCGGCCGAACGTCGCGCGTTCGATCTTGATCAGCGACACGCGGTTGTTGGTGCAATCCATCGTGCCGCGGAACGATACGCCTTCGCCATCGACAATGACTCGGTCGATCAGGCGCAACTGGTCCTTGCCCAGGACCAGCCGGCCGCTGCCCTTGGCCGGGGTGCCCGCGGGCTTGGTCCAGTGCAGCGGCGGCACGGCCAGGATTGCCTGGCGCAGGTCGGCGTCGATGGTCACGTCGGCGGTGCCGTTGCGCCGGTCGGTCCAGACGGCGGTGCCGGTGACTTGCCCGGTCAGCCAGTCCTCTCCATCCAGCCCGGCGGCCGCCAACTGGGTCGCCGTCGCGGTGCCGTTGATCGTCACCCGGTTCTGCACCTGCGTCGGCGGGCCGTCGCGGAAATCCATCGCGCCTTCCAACTGCACCGGGATCGCGGCCAGCCGAGCCTGGCCCTTGATGGTGAGGCCTGTATTGGTGGCTTCGAGGTCGATCTCGCCCTGGTCCAGGTCGCGCCCGGCCACCAGTGCAGCGAGCCGCAGCTTGGTCATCCGGGCGTTGACCTTCACCACCAGGTCCTCGACCTTCAGGGTCTTTTCCAGCGGGAACCAGATCGACGCGCGGATCGTGGCGTCCCCGGCCGGTTCCTTGAACTCGAATTTCTGCTTGTCGAGCAGGTTCAGCCGAGGCTCCCGCAGCAGGCCCAGGGCGGCGGCGACGGGGCTGGCGATGTCGGCATCGATCTGGGTGAACTGGTCCTTCACCGACAGGCCGGTGATGACCATCTTCCCGTTGCTCGCCGTCATGGTGGCGCCGCGCGCCCCGCCGCGCTGGCGGGCGGTGGAGACCAGGATCTCCAGCGTGTCCTTGTCCAGGAAGTTGAGCCTCGCCTTGCCGCGTTCGAGGGGCGGGACAGGGCGGAGCCAGTGGACGGTCAGGTCATCGCCGTCGATCCCACCGGTGACATGGTTGATGGTGAAGCCGGTGAAATCGGGGCGCGCGCCGATCTCGACCTTGATGCTGGCGTTGCGGGCGATGCCGCTTGGGATGTTCTCGATGATCCAGTCGCGGGCATCGCGGGCGGCGGTGCGGGGCCACAGGTTCGGCAGGTCGGCGAACAGCACCTGGTCGAAGCCCGCGGTGACGTGGCCGCTGATCCCCTCGGCGTTGCGCCGCAGGGTGCCGGTCGCGCGCAGTTCGGTGGGCGCGCCATCCGGCCGTCCGCGTACCGCCAGCCGGATCGCGTCGATCGTGACCGTTTCGCCGGTGACCGTCAGCGTGGCGTCGGCGTTGGCGAGCGGCACGATATCGTCCCCGACCCGGATCGCGCCGGCGCCGATATCGGCCCGCAACGATCCGGTGCGCGGGGTCAGCGACGAATCGACGCTGATGTCGGCGGTGATCCGCAGCGGCGCGTCCAGGGCGGAGAGGATATGCAGATGCGGCGCGACCCGCGCGAGCGTGGCCGGGTGCAGCGGCGTCAGGCGGGCGCTGACCCGCGCGCCGCCATCGCCGGGCAGCAGCGCGCCGGTCAGGCTCAGGGTTGCTTCCTCCGACCCCAAAGCGAGGGACAGCATCGCCTCCCCATCCACTCCGCCCCCGGCCAGGCGGCGCATCTCGATCTCGGCCTTGGGCGCGTTCCAGGTCGTGTTCTGGCGGTGATCGAGCAGCGTGAGCGACGCCCCCCGCACGCGGATCACGTTCAGATGGCTGTAGAAGTCGGATGACCCGGCGTCCCGCATCGGCTGGGCAAGCTCGCGCAGGATTTCCACCAGCCCTGGCCTCGGCATCGCGGCGGGCGGCGGGGCAGTGGTCGGGGGGGCCATCGCATCGGTGGTTTCGTTCAGCGAACCGAGGTCCAGGCTGACCGTCCCGTCAGGCCCTCGGATCAGGGTGAAGCGCGGGCCGTCGATCTCGATCGCCCGTGGCACCAGGCGGGCGAACATGAGGTAGCGGAAATAGATCGACAGATCGGCGCGTGGAACCGTCAGCCGCCGCCGCCCGTCCGGGTCGGTCACGGCGATATCGGTCAGGCGGATGTCGATCGGGCGGTCGAAGCCGTGCTGGAATCCGTCCCAGGTCAAAGCGGCCGCGCCGATCGTCACCCGGGTCGGGTTGTCGGGAGCGTTCACCATCCGCTCGATCCGCGTGACCAGCCAGGTCAGCTCCAACGGTCCCTGCGACAGCCGCCAGACCAGCGCCGTCGTCAGGACGGCGGCCAGCAGCGCCAGGGTGATCACCAGCGCGGCGGACCACCGCAAAAGCCGGACCATGAGCGTGACCGCTTGACCAGGGAGGTGTCTCACCGCCAGCCTGCCGACAAATGCCACGCACCGGATTCAAACTGCCCCTCGAATGGCCTGCCCCGCATGACAGCGGCGCGGCCGACCGCCTGCTCGAACGCTTCGCCGAGGAGGGGCGGGCGGAACAGCGCCTGCTGACCCGGCCCGGGGTTACGCCCCTGCTGCGCTGCCTGGGCGGCAACAGCCCCTATCTGGGCGACCTGGCCCTGCGGGAGGCGGGCTCGATCCGCGCGCTGGCCGCGGACGGTCCGGATGCCGTCGTCGCCGCGGCGATGGCCGAGCTCGCATCCCTCTCGCCCGCCGCGTCGCGGGAGCGGGTCGTGGCTGGGATGCGCCGAGCGAAACGGGTCGTGGCGATGGTGACGGCGATCGCGGATGTGGGGGGGCTGTGGAAGCTGGAGGCCGTGACCGGCGCGCTGTCCGCGCTGGCCGAGGCAACCTTGACCCTCTCGGTCGCGCATCTGCTGCGCACCGCGCATGATGCGGGGGAGCTTCATCTGCGCGACCCCGACAATCCCGCCCAGGGCAGCGGTTTCACCGTCCTCGGCATGGGGAAACTCGGCGCGCGGGAACTGAATTTTTCGTCCGACGTCGATCTCATCGTTCTCTATGACCCCGATGCGCCCGTTTATACCGAGCGGACGGCCGGTGACGCCATGGGGAGCTTTACTTCCCGCCTCGCGCGCGGGCTGGTGACGCTGATGGAGGCGCGGGACGCGGATGGCTATGTCTTTCGCACCGACCTGCGGTTGCGGCCCGATCCGGCCGCGACCCCGCCCGCGGTCTCGATCGACGCCGCCATCACGTACTACGAGAGCATGGGGCAGAACTGGGAACGGGCGGCGATGATCAAGGCGCGCCCGGTGGCCGGTGACCTCGCGTTGGGCATCGGGTTCCTGGAGGCGATCCGTCCCTTCGTCTGGCGCCGGGGCCTCGATTTCGCGGCCGTTGCCGATATTCACACGATGAAACGGAAGATCGACGCGCACAAAGGCGGCGCGCTGGATGTCACGCGCGACCAGGTTGCCCGGATCGCCGGCCACAACGTCAAGCTGGGCGAGGGCGGCATCCGGGAAATCGAGTTCCTGGTGCAGACCCTGCAACTCGTCTGGGGCGGGCGCGATCCGGTGCTGCGGAATCCGACGACGCTGGGCGCGCTGAAGCTGCTGACCCGGTCGGGCCACGTGCCCCGCAACGCGGAACCGGAACTGGCCGAGGCCTATGACTTCCTGCGCCGCGTCGAGCACCGGTTGCAGATGATCAATGACCGCCAGACCCATGAACTGCCGGAGAAACAAGCCGACCTCGCCCGCGTCGCGACCTTCCTGGGCTATCCCGATACCGCCGCCTTCGCCGCCGCCCTTTTGGATCGTCTGGCCCGCGTCCGCGCCCGCTATGCCGAGGTGTTTGAGCTTGTCCCCGATCTGCTGGACGGCAACGGCAACGGGACGGAGTTCGATTTCCGGGGCGACGGCGCGCCGCCCGCCGAAACCGTGGCCGCGCTGCAGGCGCTGGGCTTCACCGCGCCCGACCGGATCGTCACCGCGGTACGCGGCTGGCAGGCCGGCCATGTGCGCGCCCTCCGGTCCATGCGGGCGCGGGAACTGATCACCACGATGCTGCCAACCATCCTCGCCCGGTTGGCCGCCCAGCCGAACCCGGATGAGACGTTCAATCGCTTCGACCGGTTCCTGTCCGGCCTGCCCGCCGGCGTGCAGCCCTTGTCGCTGTTCCAGCGCAACCTGGCCCTGCTGGACCGGATCGCAGCCGTCCTGGGCGCCGCCCCGCGCCTCGCGGAGCACATGGCACGGGTGCCCAGCGCTCTCGAAGGATTGTTAAGTCAAGAAGATGCTTCCGCCCCGATCGCTCGGCTGCGCGCGCAGTTGAAGGACGAGCGCGCGCTGGAGGACATCATCGAGACGGTGCGCCGGACGGTGAAGGAGGTCGATTTCTCGATCTCGGTCGCCACGATGGAAGGGCGGCTGGATGCCGATTCGTCGGGCGAGCAACGCAGCGCCATGGCCGATGCCGCGATGGCCGCGCTGCTGCCGCCCGTGCTGGCCGATTTCGGGTCGCGCTATGGCAAGGTGCGCGGCGGCGGGATGGTCGTCGTCGCCATGGGCAAGGCCGGCGGGCGGGAGATGATGGCCGGGTCCGACCTGGATCTGATGATGATCTACGACCACCCCGAAGACGTGACGGAAAGCCGGGGCGTGCGGCACATGCCGGTCAGCCAATGGTTCGTGCGCGCGGCCCATGCCTTCATCGCCGCCCTCACCGCGCCCGGGATCGACGGACCCTTGTATGCGGTCGACATGCGGCTGCGCCCGTCCGGCAACAAGGGACCGGTCGCCGTGTCCCTGTCCGGCTTCCGCCGCTACCACACCGAGGACGCCTGGACGTGGGAGCGCATGGCGCTGACCCGCGCCCGAGTCGTGGCCGGCCCGCCGGCGCTGCGGAAGAAGGTCACGACCGCGATCAACGATGCGATCGCCGGGGCAGGGGAGGCGGGGAAGATCAAGGGCAACGCGGCCTCGATGCGGGCCCGCATGCTCCGCGACCTGCCCCAGGATGGTCCCTGGGACGTCAAGGCTCGGCCTGGTGGGCAGGTGGAGGTCGAGTTCGTCTCCCAGACCCTGCAACTCGTGTATGCGACGACGTATCCCGGCGCGTGCAGCCCGACGACCCGCATCGCGCTGCGGCGGTTGAATGAGGCGGGGGCGCTGGCGGACGGTGACGCCGCGCTGCTGATCCGGGCCGACCATGTCTGGCGGACGGTGCAGGGGTTGCTGCGCCTGACGGTCGGGCGGGAGGCGCGGGAAGTGCTGCCCGAGACGACGCTGCGCCCCTTGCTGCGTGCCCTGTCGGCCGCCGGCGTGGACGCGGTTGACTTGCCCGGGCTGCGGGCCACCTTGGACGAACTGGCGCACGCGGTGCGTCAGGTTTTCGTGCGACAGATCGGGGAGATCGGCGGATGAGCGTGGGCGAAGGGGATATGGCCCCTGAATTCGAAATGCCGGCAACGGGCGGCCGGACGGTCAGCCTGGCGGGGCTGAAGGGCAAGCCCTTCGTGCTGTATTTCTATCCGAAGGCCGATACGCCGGGCTGCACCAAGGAAGCCTGTGCGTTCCAGGAAGCTTTGCCGCAATTGGGCTCGATCGGGTTGGACGTGATCGGGGTTTCCCCCGACAAGATGAAGCCGATCGAGAAATTCGCCGAGAAGTTCAGCCTGTCCTTCCCGCTCGCGTCGGACGAGACCAAGGAAGTGGCCGAACGCTACGGCACCTGGGTCGAGAAATCGATGTATGGCCGGAAATACATGGGCATGGAGCGCAGCACGTTCCTGGTCGATGCAGAAGGCAAGATCGCGAAGGCGTGGCGCAAGGTCAGCGTGACCGGCCATGCCGCGGCTGTGCTGAAGGCGGCCCAGGCCCTTTAGCGGCGGGCGGATACAATGATGGCCGGGACTGGCCCGGCCATCATGAAGCGTTCGGTGGGAGGGCTGGTTAGCCGACCGCGTCCTTGAGGCTCTTGCCGACCTTGAAGCGGACGGTCTTGGACTCGGGGATCTTGATTTCCTCACCGGTGCGGGGATTGCGGCCAGTGGTCGCCTTGCGGACTGCCGTGCCGAATGTGCCGAAGCCGACCAGGCGGACTTCATCGTCCTTTTTCATGGCGTCGGTGATTGTGTTGAACACGGCGTCGACGACTTCACCCGCCTTGGCGCGAGAAAGATCGGTGGCATCGGCCACAGCCGCGATCAGGTCCATCTTATTCACTGGCAGAATCCCTATTGTATCAACTTAAACGGTTCCCGACGGCCTGATGCCGCGAGACTGGCGCACCCATAGCCGAACAGGCTGGGAAGTGAAACCGATTCACCTGGGCATTTTCGCGATTTCCAGCCTGACCCGTTTGTGGATCAGGCTGGATCGCAAGGTCAGTGCGGCAGTAGGGCCGGCGCGGGCTGCGGGGTCGCCGCGGCCACGGGCGGATCGGCTGGCTCTTCCCACTCAATGGCTTCCGGCACACGGGCCAAAGCCTGGTTGATCACCTGATCGACATGGGAGACGACGATCAGCTTGAGGTTCTTCTTCACGTTCTCGGGGATATCCGCGAGGTCCTTTTCGTTATCCGCGGGGATAAAGACCGTCGTGATGCCCGAGCGCAGGGCGGCAAGCAGCTTTTCCTTCAGCCCGCCGATCGGCAGGACGCGGCCACGCAGGGTGATTTCCCCGGTCATCGCCACGTCACGCCGCACCGGGATGCCGGTCAGCACGGACACCAGCGACGTCGCCATCGCGATGCCGGCCGAAGGGCCGTCCTTGGGTGTCGCACCTTCCGGCACGTGCACATGGATGTCCCGCTTTTCGAACAGCGTCGGCTTGATGCCGAAGCGGATCGAGCGGCTGCGCACGTAGCTCATGGCGGCCGAGACGCTTTCCTGCATCACGTCGCCGAGCTTGCCGGTCTGCTTCACGTTGCCCTTGCCCGGCAGCATGACCGATTCGATGGTCAGGATTTCGCCGCCCACCTCGGTCCACGCGAGGCCGGTGACGACGCCCACCATGTCTTCCGACTCGGCTTCGCCGTAGCGGTACTTCTTGATGCCGGCGAACTTCTCGACGTTCTTGCGGGTGATCGCGACCTTCTTCACCTTCTTGGTGACGATCTCCATGACGGCCTTGCGGGCGAGGTTGCCGATCTCCCGCTCCAGGCTGCGGACACCCGCTTCCCTGGTGTAGTAGCGGATCAGGTCGCGCAGCGCGTCCTCGTTCAGGCTCCACTCTTCCTTCTTCAGGCCGTGGGCGTCGGACTGCTTGTCGATCAGATGGCGCTTGGCGATCTCGACCTTTTCATCCTCGGTGTAGCCGGGGATG
>CANJSR010000077.1 GCA_947476855.1 Acetobacteraceae bacterium | reverse complement strand
GCCAAGCACAAGAACATCGTCGGCGTGAAGGATTGCACGCCGCTCAACCGGCCGATCCAGCAACGGTTGGCGATCGGTGAGGATTTCTGCCAGTTGTCGGGTGAAGACGGGACGGTCCTGTCCTTCATGGCCGCCGGTGGGCATGGTTGCATCAGCGTGACCGCCAATGTCGCGCCGCGCCTGATCCGCGAAATGCACGACGCCTGGGAAGCGGGCCGCATCAAGCAGGCCATCGCCATCCAGGACCGGCTGACGCCGTTGCATGACGCGCTGTTCTCGGAAACCAGCCCGGGGCCGGTGAAGTTCGCCGCCTCCCTGCTGGGCAAGTCCACCGAGTTCTGCCGCCTGCCGCTGGCGCCGATCATGGGGCCGACCCGCGAACGGGTCCGCGCCGCCATGACCGATGTCGGCCTGCTGAACTGATCCGAACTGCGTCGGCTGACATGAAAGCGCCGCCTGGGCCGGGATGGTCCAGGCGGCGTTTCCTGTTTCAGGAGGCAGCGCGACCTTGCAGATCCGGGGCTTGCCCAGGCCATCTTGCCACCCATGGCATTCGGACCGCCGAACCCCTATTTTCCCGCAATGGCTGAAGCGAAGAAGAAGTCCCTGATCTCCCACGGCGTCGCGGCGCAGAACCGCAAGGCGCGGTTCGACTATGCGATCAAGGAAACCGTCGAGGCGGGGCTGGTCCTGAAAGGCCCCGAGGTAAAGTCGTTGCGGCACGGCCGAGCGACTCTGACGGATGCGTGGGCGGGGGAGCGGGAGGGGGAGATGTGGATCTTCAACCTCTATATCCCTGAATACCAGGGCGGCGTGCTGTCCCGGTTCGAGCCGCGGGCGCCGCGCAAACTCCTGCTCAAGCAGAAGCAGATCGACAGCCTGCTGGGCGCGGTGGCGCGCCAGGGGGCGACGCTGGTTCCGCTGGACATCCACTTCAACGAAAAGGGCCGAGCGAAGGTGCTGCTGGGGGTCGGTGAGGGCCGGAAGAAGCAGGACAAGCGCGCCGTCATCGCCGATCGCGACTGGAAGCGCGACAAGGCTCGGCTGATGCGCGCGCGGGGGTAACCTGTCCCCCGCTTGCGGCGGCCGGCCGGGCGGATTACGCCCCTGGCATGGCACAGGAACTCCACACTGATGTAGCGATCATCGGCGCCGGCCCGGTCGGGCTGTTCGCCGTGTTCGAACTGGGCATGCTCAAGATCAGCAGCGTCCTGATCGACGCGCTGGCCGAGGCTGGCGGGCAATGCACGGCCCTGTATCCGGAAAAGCCGATCTACGACATTCCGGCCCATCCCGCGATCGCCGCGGGCGACCTGATCACCCGGTTGGAGGAGCAGATCGCGCCATTCAACACGCCTCGGCTGTTGGGCCGGCGGGTGGAGGGACTGGGGGGTGGCCCAGGTGCCTTCACGCTGACCACCGACCAGGGTGACACGATCCACGCCAAGGCCGTGTTGATCGCCGCCGGCGCCGGTGCCTTCGGGCCGAACCGGCCGCCGTTGGAGGGGTTGGAAGCGTATGAGGCCACCGGCGCCGTGCAGTATTATGTGCGCCGCCGGGATGATCTGGCGGGCAAACGGGTGGTGATTGCGGGCGGCGGGGACTCGGCCGTGGACTGGGCGTTGGCGTTGAAGGACATCGCCAAGGTCTCGGTCGTGCATCGCCGGCCGAAGTTCCGCGCGGCGCCAGAGATGGCCTCGCAGTTGGACGCGGCGGCGGAGCGGGGGGAGATCGAGATGGTCATCCCCTATCAACTCCACGGCCTGCACGGGGTGGATGGTGTGCTGACGGATGTGGAGGTCGCGACGCTGAAAGGCGAAACCCGCCGCCTGCCGGCCGATGTGCTGCTGCCGTTCTTTGGCCTGTCGATGGACCTGGGGCCAATCGCCGCCTGGGGCCTCGATCGGGAGATGAGCCATATCCGCGTCGAGGCGGCCACCTGCCAGACCAGCCTGCCGGGCGTCTTCGCGATCGGCGACGTGGCAACCTATCCGGGCAAGCTGAAACTGATCCTGCAAGGGTTCAGTGAGGCCGCGATGGCCGCGCACGCGATCCACCCGATCGTGCACCCCGATCAGGCGCTGCACTTTGAATACTCCACCAGCAAGGGCGTGCCGGGTTAGCTCGCCGTCAGCCGGGGCGGAGTACCGTTTCCGGCCCGGCGAAGCCTCCCCAGCGAAGAGGGACCATCATGCCAGTCAATCCCGCCGACGGCCCGATCCTGGGCACGCTGTATGGCAGCGACGCGATGCGGGCCGTGTTCTCGGAACAGGCCTATTTCCAGCGGATGCTGGATGTGGAGGCAGCCCTCGCCCGCGTGCAGGCCCGCCTCGGCATCATTCCCACCGACGCGGCGGAAGCCATCATCGCCGCCGCGCGCTATGAGAACCTGGACGTCGAGGAACTCGCCGCCAGCGCCCGCAATGTCGGCTATCCGGTCGTGGGCCTCGTCACCGGCCTGTCCCGCGCCGCCGGGGAAGCCGGCGCCTGGACCCATTGGGGTGCCACGACGCAGGACATCATGGACAGCGCCACCGTCCTGCAGGTCCGCGAAGGCCTGAACCTGATCGAGGCGGAACTGCGCGCCATCGTCGCCGCCTTCGCCATCCAGGCCGAACGGCACCGCGACACGGTCATGGCCGGACGCACCCATCTGCAACAGGCGCTGCCCACGACCTTCGGCCTGAAATGTGCGATCTGGGCACAGCCCTTCATCCATCACATCGCTCGCCTGTCCGAACTCCGCGCCCGTGTCGAGCAGATCGAGTTCGCCGGCGCCGCCGGGACGCTGGCGTCCCTCGGCGATGACGGGATCACGGTGATGGAGGCCTTGGCCGCCGATCTCGGCCTCGCCGCGCCGGTTGTGCCCTGGCATGTCTGCCGTGACGCGGTGACCGAGGCGGTGGGCTTCCTCGGCCTGCTCTGCGGCAGCCTGGCCAAGATCGCCACCGACATCATCCTGCTGGCTCAGACCGAGGTGGGGGAGGTCGCCGAACCCTATGTGCACGGCCGCGGCCAGTCATCCACCATGCCGCAGAAGCGCAACCCGATCGCATCGGAATACATCCTGGCCGCGTCCCGCAACGTGCAGGCGCAGGTCATCGTGATGCAGGGGGCGATGGCGCAGGACCACGAACGCGCGACCGGCCCTTGGCAGGCGGAGGCGCTGGCTTTGCCGCAGGCCTTCGTCCTGACTCATGGCGCGCTGCTGCATGCCCGCGCCATCGCGGAGGGCTTGGTGGTGGACGCCGAACGGATGCGGGCGAACCTGGACATCAGCCGCGGGCTGATCGTGTCGGAGGCCGTGATGATGGGCCTCGCCCCCGTGCTGGGACGGGGAGAAGCCCATCACGTCGTCAAGCACGCTTGCGACCTGGCCCTGGCGGAGCGGATTTCCCTGGCCGACGCGCTGGAACGCGATCCGGCCGTTTCCTCCCGTCTGGACCGCGCGGCGATCGAGCGGTTGATTGATCCACGCAACTACCTGGGGGCCGCCGGAACTTTCGTCGATCGGTTCCTGGCGGCCGCCCGCGCGGTCAGATGAAGTTTTTGTCGGTCAGGTGGGTGATGTTGTCGAACGTCACCCGCGTGCCGTCGGACAGGTTGAACGAAACCGACCCGCCGTCGGTGGTCTGGCTCGCCAGGGCGTATTTCTCCTCGCATTTGCCATAGTCGATCAGGTCGATCCGGACATCGCGGGCATCGTAGATGTTCTGGATCAGCACCGTGCCGCCGGCTTCATCGCGGACGAAGGCAAAGGTGTCGCGGCTGCCGTCAGTGGCAAAGACCGTGTCGTTGCCGGCGCCGGAGATGACCAGATCCTTGCCGGTGCCGCCGGTAATCGCCTCATCACCCCGACCGCCCTTGATCGTGTTGTTGCCGTCACTGAAGGCGGCGGACAGGGTCGCATAGCCGTCGCTGCCGACCAGCATCTGCCCGACGTCACCGAAGGCATAAAGCTGGTCGTTGTCGCCGCCACCGAACAGGGTCGCGGCGCCCGATCCGGCGAACAGGTAGTTGTTGCCGCCGCTTCCGCCGTGGACGATCTGCGCCGCGCCGCCGCGGCTATGACCGTCGCGGTCGTCGTCGTCGTCTCCGCAATCGTTGCGTTCCCGGTCGTCGTGCCCCCGGTCGTCGTGCCCCCGGTCGCCGTGCCGCCTGTCGTCGTGTCCGCGGTCATCATGGCCCCGACTGCGATCGTGGTGATCGTCCTGTCCGTGACCGCGCCCGTGGTCATCGTCATCATCGCGCCCGTGTCCATGGTGATCATCATCGTGGCCGTGATGGTTTCCGCCATGTCCCGGGCTGTCATGCATGCCGCCATAGTATGTCGTGCTGCCGGAGCCGCCGTAGATCGTGGCGCCGCCGCCGCCGCCCACGAACAGCAGGTCTCCGCCACCGCCGAACACCAGATCGGAACCGCCGGTCGTCGCGTCGATCGTTGCCGATCCGCCGCCCATGGAGACGGTATCGTCCCCCGCGCTTTGGACCATCGCCGATCCGGTGCCGAGCATGATGGCATTGTCGCCGGCGCCGGAGGATATGGTGTGCTGGCCGCTGCCCAGGGCGTGGATGATGTCATCCCCTTTGCCGGTGTTGATCAACCAGTTCCCGTCATCGCCGGATGACAGGACGATGCGGTTGTGATCGCCGGCCGCTACCACGGTGCCCGACCCGCCGGGAGAGATGAAGGTAAGGTCGCTGGATGTTCCCGACAGGATCATCTGGTTCTCGGCGTTGGAGCCGAACACCAGAGCCTTGGCGGCGGTTTCCACCAGCGCGGTATAGCCATTGGGCAGCATGACCGTGCCGCTCTTGGTCTGTACGAACTCTCCCGCCTTGCCCGATGGCACCGGCGGCGGAGCGCCGGACCTGTCCGACGCGGCGATGATGGAACCGTTCTGAACCCCTGCCGTGATCAAGCCCGCGAGCTGGCGGGCCAGGATCAGACTTTCCTCGGTATCGAAACAAAGACCGACAGTCTGATTCCCGGCGCCCAGCACTGTGACGTTCGACATATTTTTGGTTCCCCAGATCTGGTAGGCGTAGTGAGCCCTAGACCTAGGGGGGTGCCGACCGGATCAGCCACCAATGATCGGTTGCAGAGAATTCGGGGCTATCGCCGAAAATGCGGCGATCTGGATCGGAAATGAAATGGTACCACCGCAAACGTGAGACTGGTCGGAAAATATTGAAACGATTTCGGTTCATTCCGTTTATGTCGATAGTGACCGCATGAGCTACGGATCCGAGACTCGTAGCCATACTCACGTTGTAGCCAATACCGAGACAGAATCAGAAGGCAGGGAATGCCGGGCGGGAGACGATACGAAATGTATCGTCGGATCGTCCTGTCTTATTGGTCATCCAAATTCAGGGATTCCCGCCGGGGTGGAATCCGACGACAAAGTCGCTCATTTCATGTCGGATTGTCCGGTTCCGTACTGCTGGCGCCCAACACATGACCAGGCCTCGCCAATCCGCTTTCCGTGCTACGCGGCGCTTCGATGCATGGCATCTTGTCGTTACGTGGTCTGCCGGTCCGGGTCAGCCGTTGGGTCGGTGTTCCGCGCCCATTCGTTCACCAGGGAATATCCAAGCCCCAGCAACACGGGCCCCACGAAGATGCCCAGCAGCCCGAACGCCAGCGCGCCGCCGAACACGCCCAGGATCACCGTCAGGAACGGCATCTGCGCCCCGCGGGAGATGAACCAGGGCCGGATCAGGCTGTCGGCCCCCGCGATCGCGATGACCCCGTAGACCGCGAGGAAGATGCCCCACCCCAGGTTGTCCGTGCCCATCAGCCACAGCGCCGCCGGGATCCAGATCAGCGGCGGTCCGATCGGCAGCACCGACAGCAGCGCCGCGATGCAGCCCAGCAGCATGGGACGCGGCACTCCGGACAGCCACAACCCGAAGGCGGTCAGGATGCCCTGCACGACCGCCGTTCCCAGGATCCCATAGACCACGCCGCGCACGGTCACGCCGGTCAGCGTGATCAGCCGGTCCGCCCGAGGCCCGACGATCCGATGCAGCGTCGCCCCGAGTCGCAGGGCGATCGGCTCGCCGTGCAGGTAGAAGAAGAAAGCTACGATCAGCGCCAGCAGGAACATCAGGACGCCATTGGCGATGCCCAGCAGCAGGCTCAGCCCGCTTTCCACCAGGGTACCCAGATAGGGGCGCAGCTCCCCCAGCAGGGCGCTGATGTCGGCGGCCCATCGGTTCCACAGCGCGGCGAGCGTCGGCCCGACCAGAGGGACATCGAGCAGCCATTGCGGCGCGCCGGGGAGTCCGCTGCGCAGGGCGGTTTCGACCACCCGCCGCAGATGCTCGACATCCTCGGCCCCGCTGGGCGCGGCAAGCGCGATCGGCAGGACCAGCACGACCGCGGTCAGCAGGACCATCAGGCCGGCCACGGCTTCTCGCCGCACATGCAGCCTTGCCTGTAGCCAGGTCGCGACGGGCCAGGTCGTGAAGACCAGGATCGCCGCCCACAGGATCGCCGACAGGAATGGTTGCAGCACCAGGAAGCACCCGACCGCGACGGCGCCCAGCAGCACGGCGGTGAGGATGCGCTCCATGCTCATGCGCCGAGCGCCTTTGGGGGCGTCATGGCGCCGTGCCGGGGTTCATAGGGTGCTGGCCAAGCCATGGCGGGGCTTGTAGCCTCCGCACGGGTTTCAGGGGACCTTGTATCATGCCGCGCTTCGCCGCCAACCTGTCGATGATGTTCAACGAATTGCCGTTCCTCGACCGGTTTGCCGCCGCACGCAAGGCCGGGTTCGAAGGGGTGGAGTTCCTGTTCCCCTATGAACATCCCGCCGCGGAACTGAGAAGCCGGCTCAAGGGCGAGGGCCTGACCCAGGCGCTGTTCAACCTTCCCCCCGGCGATTGGGCGGCTGGAGAGCGGGGCATGGCCAGCCTGCCCGGACGCCAGGCGGAGTTCCGGGAGGCGGTGAAGCGCGGCCTCGATTATGCCACGGCGCTGGAATGCCGGCTGGTCCACTGCATGGCGGGTATCGTGCCGGCCGGCGTGTCGCCGGTGACCGCGGCCAGCCTGTATGCCGCCAACCTGGCCTGGGCCGCCGAACAGGCCGCGCCCGCCGGTGTGCGCCTGGCGATCGAGCCCATCAACCATCGCGACATGCCGGGCTACTTCCTCAATACCCAGGCGCAGGGCGCCGGCGTGGTGGAAGCCATCGGCGTCGACCGGATCGGGCTGCAATTCGATGTGTATCACGTGCAGATCACCGAGGGTGACATCACCAAGCGCATGGAACAGTACATGCCCTTGATCGCCCACATGCAGATCGCCGACGTGCCCGCCCGGAATGAACCGGGCACCGGTGAGATCGGTTGGCGCTATGTCTTCCGCCGGATGGATGAGCTGGGCTACCAGGGCTGGGTCGGGTGCGAATACCGGCCGGCGGGCGAAACGGTCGCGGGCCTGGGCTGGATTCGCGAATTCACCGCATAGGCCGGAAACACCACGGCAAGAACATGGGCGAGGAGAACCAAGGAATGAAGATCGGATTTGTTGGCCTGGGTATCATGGGTCGCCCGATGGCGCTCAACCTCAAGGCCGGTGGCCATGACCTGATCGTGCCGGAACGCGCGAGCCTGACCGATGAAATCCGCGCCGCCGCGACCGTGGTTGCGAACGCCAGCGCGGTCGCCGCGGCGTCCGAGGTCGTCATCCTGATGGTCCCCGATACCCCCGACGTCGAAACCGCGTTGTTCGGCGCCGGCGGCGTGGCCGCGGGGCTGAAGGCGGGCAGCCTGGTCATCGACATGTCGTCGATCAGCCCGATCGCCACCAAGGACTTCGCCAAGCGCATCAACGACCTCGGCTGCGACTACGTGGACGCCCCGGTTTCGGGCGGCGAGGTCGGAGCCAAGCAGGCGTCCCTGACGATCATGGTCGGCGGGACCGAGGCGGCCTTCGCCCGCGCCAATCCGCTGTTCGAGCTGATGGGCAAGAACATCACCCATGTCGGCAACGAGGCCGGCGCCGGCCAGACCTGCAAGGTCGCCAACCAGATCATCGTCGCGCTGAACATCCAGGCGGTTTCCGAAGCCCTGCTATTCGCCGCCCGCGCCGGCGCCGATCCGGCCAAGGTGCGCCAGGCCCTGATGGGAGGCTTTGCCTCCTCCCGCATCCTGGAAGTGCATGCGGAACGGATGATCAACGGCACCTTCAACCCCGGGTTCCGGATCAGGCTGCATCAGAAGGACCTGAACCTGGCTTTGTCCGCCGCGAAGGAGCTGAACATCTCGCTGCCGAACACCGCGATCGCCCAGCAGATGATGTCGTCCGTCTCCGCCCATGGCGGTGGGGAGCTTGATCACTCCGCACTCATCAAGGCGGTTGAAGGACTTGCGGGATTTTCTATCCGTAAGGACTAGTTTTCCGGTCAGAGCTACTGTTGGCTGTCCCACGCGATGAAATTGGGGGTTGAGTTTGCCTCACGCTCTGACATAAAGTGCCGCATGCTCCGATTCTGAGACAGGTTACAATATACCTGTCTTCAGGGGGGAACTGGAGCGATCATCGTGCGACAGGGGCGGGCGCCAGGCCCCGGGTCGCATTGGGGAGTTTGGCCAGAGATGTCGATGCGCTTCACCGAAATCGGCCAGCAATTGCGGGCTTATCGGCTGGAATCAGGCCTGCGGGCGGAAGAAATCGCCGCGCGCCTGGGCGTTTCGCGCGCCGCGCTTTATCGTTACGAAAAAGGCGAGGTGATCAAGCTCGACACGATCAAGCGGCTGGCGGAACTGCTCAAGATTTCCCCGCTGTCCCTGCTCGGGATCGGAGTCGAGTATTACAACCGGCCGATCGGATACTTTGAACGAATCCGGCAGGTTGAGGAAACTGCCGATCAGATCCTGCAACTGTTCGGACCCATCTGCTATCTGACCACCTCGGACGCGTACGACTCCGCGTTGGGTGAGGTGTTCGACGAAGCGGCCGACCAGGCCGGCGCCGAACGCGTGGCGATGCGCAGCCTGGCCGAACAGGTGCTGGGCATCCTGGCCGCCCGCAAGCGGATGTACTCGATGCGCCGCCCGGGCATCATCGCCATGGTCTCCCTCTCGGCGGTCCAGCGGCTGCTCGAAACCGGTGTCGCGGGCGGCAGCGCCGTGTCCGATCGCGTGCGCCGTATCTGCCGCGATGTCGCGGTCAGTGAGGTCGAGAATATGGCCACGCTGATGGAAACCGAACCGATGGGCCTCCAGTTCGGCCTGCTCGTCGGACCCGAACCCAGTTCGGCATTCAAGATCCTGCGCGCGCGGGATCGGGTCAGCCTCGCCATCAACCCCTTCCGGCCGGACGCCCATCCGAACGCCCACACCGGCGTCGCCATGATTACCGGCGCGGACGAAGCCATCAGCGCCCACCAGCGAGTCGCCGAGGCAAGCTGGCGCGAAGCCCTCAAAGGCCCGGCCGGCGGCGCTCGGCTGCGGCAACTGATCAACGTGGTCGCGCCCGCCGTCTGATCACCACTCTCTGCACATAGGGCCGCTGGTGGGTCACCCCGCCGGCGGCCCTTCACGTTTCGGCGGTCCATGCCCCTGACCCCAGCCGCGCAACAGCGCGCCATGTTCGCCTTCATCTGCTTTGTCTGGGGCACGACCTGGCTGGGCATGAAGATCGGCATCCAGACCGTGCCGCCCGGAGTCTTCGCCGGCCTGCGCTGGCTGACCGCCGGGATCGTCCTACTGCTGTGGCTGCGTTGGCGTGGCGAACGGATCATGCCGCCGCCTAGACTGATCGGACGGCTGGTCGGGGTCTCGATCCTGCTGGTCACGCTCAATCAGGTCATTCAGTTGTATGGCCTGCTGCACATCACCGCAGGCCTCGCCGCGGTCATCAGTTCAGGCCTGACGCCCATCTTCCTGCTTATCTTCAGCGTCGGCCTGGGGCAGGAGAAACTGTCCTGGCGACAGGTCGGCGCCATCACCCTTGGCGTGGCCGGCGTCCTGCTGCTGTTCGGCCCGGACGCCGTCGCCGGGACACTGGACGTGTGGGAGGTGATCGGCGCCGGCGGAGTCGTCATCGGCTGCCTGTCCTACTCGCTGGGCTCCGTGCTCACGCGGCCCATGATGCGGAACTTCGCGCCCGTGCAGCTTGCCGGCCTGACGGACGTGATCGGCGGCGGCATCCTGCTGGTCTTCTCCGTCCCACTGGAACCAGGCGGGTGGGAGGCGCTGACCTTCCGCTGGGGCTGGCCGGCCTTCCTGGCGTGGGTGTATACTTGGTCATCCCGGCGGCGCTGATGGCCACAACGATGTATTTCCTGCTGGTGCGGGACTGGGGCGCGAGCCGCCCAGGGACCTATGCATTCATCTCGCCCGTGATCGCGGTGATCCTGGGCAGCACGTTGTTTGGGGAGAAGCTGGATTGGGGCCAGGGCGTCGGCATGACGCTGATGCTGTGCGGCGCCGGCCTCGCGTTGCGACGGTTTCGCTAACGGGCCGCGAAAAGCCCCCCGCCCCAGCGCCACCATCCGGCTTGTGTGATCGCCCTGGCCGCGTGTTCGGCGGCCTCCGCACTGGCGAAAAGGCCGAAGCAGGTGGCGCCAGACCCGCTCATGCGCGCCAGCAGGCAGCCGGACAGATCCTCCAAAGCTGACAGCACATCGGCGATGATCGGTTGCAGCCCGATCGCCGGTTCGGCCAGATCGTTGGTCAGGCCGCGCAGATCGGACGCCATCGTCGCGGCGTCCGCCCAGGCGGCCGGCAGGTCCGCCACCGGGGAAAACCCGCCCCGACGTGCCCGGAAGACATCCGGGGTGGAAACGGCGACCCCGGGATTGACCAGAACGATCCCGCAATCGGGCAGACGCGGAGCCGCCGACAGGTCTCCGCCGATCCCACCCATCCGGGCGGGCACGCTGGCGAGGCACACCGGCACGTCCGCCCCAAGGGCGAGCGCCAGCCGATGCAGCACCGACCGGTCCGGGCTGATGTTCCAAAGCGGGCACAAGGCCCGGAATGCCGCCGCCGCGTCCGCCGATCCACCGCCGATGCCGGACGCGACCGGTAGGTTCTTGTGCAATGTCAGGCGTGCAAGGGCGGGGACGCCCGCCTCCGCCGCCAGGGCACGCGCGGCGCGCAGCACGAGGTTGTCGGGTTCGGCCGTCAATGCTCCGCCGAACGGCCCCTCCAGATGCAATGACAGGTCCGAAGCGGGTTCAGCGGTGACCCGATCGCCCAGCGCGGTAAAGACCGCGAGGCTGTCCAGCAGGTGATACCCGTCCGCGCGCCGGCCGGTGACGTGCAGGAACAGGTTGATCTTGGCCGGAGCCGGTTCAGCCATCATGCCGGGTCAGTTTCCGGCCTGCACCGGGCCCGCGTAGTCGGGACGGATCTTCTCCGCCAACTGCGCCGCTTCCTGCGGCGCCGGGTCCAGCGTCAAGGCTCGGCGCCACTGATACAATGCCTCAATGCGGCGGCCGATCGCCCAATACACATCGCCGAGGTGGCTGTTGATCGTGGGATCGTCCGGTTCCAGCTCAACCGCGCGTTCCAGCAACCGCACGGCCTCGGTCATGTTGCCCATACGGAACATGACCCACCCCAGGCTGTCGGTGATCGCACCGTCGTTCGGACGGGCGCGCAACGCCTTTTCCAGCATGGATTTCGCGCGTTCCAGGTTCTGCCCACGCTCGGTCCAGGAATAGGCGAGGTAGTTCAGAGCATAGGGCTGGTCGGGCGCGAGCCTTAAGGAATGCTCAAAATCCGCCTCCGCCCGTTCCCACTGGCCATCGCGTTCCAGCGCCACGCCGCGGTGGTAGAACACGATCCAGTCGGCGGCGGTCACGGTGGGGATGCGCGCGATCGCCTGGTCATAGGCCGTGATCGCATCACGGAAGTTGGACTTGGAACGGTAGATGTCGCCCAGATGCCGATCCGGCACGCCGCTCGTCGGGATATCGCGGGCCAGTTGGCGCAGCGCTGCGATCGCGTCGTCCGTGCGGCCCATCCGGTCCTGCAAGGACGCTCGGCGCAGCCGTACCAGCGGGGCGAGCGTGTCCCGATCCGGCACGGCGACCAGGATCGCCAGCGCGGCCTCGGTATGCTGGCGGCTGAGATGGATGTCCGACATCGCCAGCCGCACGGCCGAGAATGACGGGCGCAGTTCCAGCGCGAGGCCCAGGATCATCAGCGCCAGGTCGTTGGTGTTGGCTGACCGCAGGGAGGAACCGAGTGCCAGGAAGACCTCGGCGATCCCATCGGTGGCGTTGTCGACGGGACGGGCCGCGAGGGCGGGACCCACGCCCGGCAACAGAATGGCGGCATCCGGCACGGCCTGCTGGATCTGCATGAGCAGCCTCTGCGCGACGTCGGCGCGATCGGTGCGCGCATGCCAGGACGCCAGGATATAGGCCAGCCGAACGTTCATCCCGCTAGGGTCGGATGCTGTCAGTTGATAGAAATGATCCGCGTCCCGGCGCCGGTTGCCGATATCGGCCACCATGGCGGCATGCAGGGGCAGCAGCCCGCGGGTGGACTGGGTTTCCATGGCCGACCGCAGGGCGAGCAGCGCGTCATCCGTGCGCCCGTCACCCTGGCGCGCCCAGGCGATCAGGATGGGCTGGATGATCTGCATCGGGCCTTGATGCGGCAGATCGTTGAACCGACGCTCCGCCATCCGCCAGCGGCCCGCCTTGGCATCGATGCTGCCCAGCAACAGTTGCGCGATGGGATTCTCGGGAATGCCCAGGGCCAAGTCCCCGGCCTCTGGCCGGCCGGCGATCAGGGCGGCGGTGAAGGTCTGGTGCCGCAGGTCGACATTGCCCGGGTTGGCCGCGAGCGCGGTGAGCAGCGCGTCCACCGCACGCTCATAGTCCGCGCTCGACAGCGCGAGGCGACCGGTCAGATAGGAGGAGAACGCCCCCATCGGACGGCGGTCCGACCCATTCCCCCCGCTTGTCATACCAGGGTCCGCCGCGGCGCAGGCCGAAAGCAGGCAAACGGTGAGCAGCAGCGCGCGGCGCAGCGAGGGCAAGGAAGGCATGGCGAAACCGTATCATACGCCCCGCCGACCGTCCAAAGTATTGATGCCTGACAGGTTCCGGTTCGGCGCTACCCGGAGGCGCCATAGCCTCCCCCGCCAGGGGTCAGGATCGCGAACAGGTCACCGGGCCGCATCTCGGCCTTGTCGGTGCCGGTCAGGATTTCCTTCGTGCCATCCGCGCGTTCGACCCATTGTTCGCCGCGCAGCCCGTCGGCTCCGCCGGCCAGGCCGAAAGGGGCGACGTTGCGGCGGGAGGAGACGATGATCGCGGTCATCGGTTCCAGGAACCGCACGCGGCGTTCGGCGCCGTCGCCGCCATGCCATTGGCCGTCGCCGCCCGAGCCGCGGCGGATGCCGAACTTCTCCAACCGGACGGGGTAGCGGAGTTCGAAGACCTCCGGGTCCGTCATGCGGGTGTTGGTCATGTGGGTCTGGATGGCGGCGACGCCGTCGAAGCCCGGGCCGGCGCCGGTGCCGCCGCAGATCGTTTCGTAGTACTGCCGGGTTTCGTCGCCGAACAGGAAGTTGTTCATGGTTGCCTGGGAGCAGGCGATGGCGCCGAGCGCGCCAAAGACGGCGTTGCAGGTGGCCTGGGAGACCTCGGTGTTGCCGGCGACGACGGCGGCGCCGGGGTGCGGGGACAGGAAGCTGCCATCGGGCACGATCAGCTTCAGCGGCTTGAGGCAGCCGTCGTTCAGCGGGATGTCGTCGCCGACG
>CANJSR010000076.1 GCA_947476855.1 Acetobacteraceae bacterium | reverse complement strand
CGCGCCCAGAACATGGGGCAGAAGGGCGCGGAGATGCTGCGACTGATCCCATCCGCCGACGTCAAGGTGATCGAGCGTTGCTCGGGTCACGGCGGGTCCTGGGGCTTCAAGCAGGAGCATTTCGAGACCGCCATCAAAGTCGGCCGCCCCGTCGCCCGTCAGGCGGCACAGAACGGTCCGGGCTTCGTGATGTCGGAATGCCCGCTGGCCGGCGTGCATATCGTGCAGGGCATGGATCGCCTGGGCGATGACAAGCCGAAGCCGGAACTCGTGACGCACCCGATCCAACTTCTCGCGCGTGCCTATGGCATTGGCGCCTGAGTGAA
The DNA here is from genome assembly GCA_947476855.1 of Acetobacteraceae bacterium. Next base: position 13,446 of record CANJSR010000076.1, on the reverse strand, counting down.
CCCGGAGAGAGAGATGACAACGAAGCATGCCCTGACCGCGGACGACATCGTCCCGACCGCGGAGTATGCCCCGCGCCGCACCGAACACCGTCGCCGGATCGCCGCCCGCAAGAAGAATCGGCGCGTGGAGGTCGGCCCGGTCGTGACCTTCTACTTTGAGTGTTGGGAGAGCATGTGGCTGCAGGTGCAGGAGATGCTCTACATCGAGAAGGGCGGCGCCGAACAGCTCGCGGATGAGCTGGAAGCCTATAACCCGCTGATCCCGCAGGGGATGGAGCTGGTGGCGACGTTCATGGTGGAGATCGACGATCCCGTCCGCCGCCGCCGTATCCTGGGCGGCATGGGCGGCATAGAGGAGACAGCGTTCCTGCGTGTCGGTGGCGAAATCATTCGTGCGCAGGCCGAAACGGATCAGGATCGCACGACCGCCGAGGGCAAGGCGTCATCCGTGCAGTTCGTGCATTTCCCCTTCACCGCCGACCAGGTTGCCGCGTTCTGCAGCCTGGGCGCGGAGGTTGTGCTGGGGTTTGATCATCAGAACTACCGGCACATGACGATCCTGCCGGAAGAGGTTCGCGCTGAACTGACAGGTGATTTCGCCTGATATTTTTGGACGGGACGGACCACCAGCCTGGTGGTCCGGGTTCCGATAAGCCGTGGGTGCTGGGCCTGCGCCCAGCATGACGACAGGGTCAGGTTAGCCGCGGAGCGTGGCAGTCGCGACGCTATCGACAACACCCTCGGCAGTAACAGCGACTTTGTACAGCGTTCGGGCATTTTCCACTGAAACCAACCCATCCCGGACATCCAGCGCGACCAACGCCGGATCGCGGGTCGTGGGATCGCCCATGCCGCCGCCGCCGGGCAGTTCCAGGATCAGCCGATCGCCGTCGGGAATGACCTGAAAGCCCTTGGCGCGCAGTTTCTTCCCGGTTTTCAGGGTCACGACTCCATTGCCGCCTTCGAGCCCGCCTTCCCGGCCCTTGGGCGCGTGGGCGATGCGGTCGAAGCTGGCGTTCACCGCGTATTCCAGATCGCCTTTCGTCGCGATCTCCATGATCTGGCCCGTGCCGCCGCGGGTGTGGCCGGCGCCGCCTGAATCGGGCTTGAGTTCCTTGCGCCAGATGATGATGGGCGCGACGTTCTCGGTCGCTTCCACGGGCATGGTCCGCACGCCGGAGGGAAAGGCCGTTGCGTTCAGTCCATCTGATCCGGGCCGCGCGCCGGTGCCGCCGGAATTGAAGGTGATGATTTCAAAGTCTCCGACCACCGGGCAGTTGCCGCGCGCCTGGCCAGACACGGACGATCCGCCCTTCAGCGGCGGGTTCCAGAGCGATGACGACCCCTCGGCCGTGACGCGATCGGGCACGACCTGGTGCAGGCAGCCCATCATCAGGTCGGGCAGCAGATGCCCGGTGACGTGGCGGACCGAGACGGGATAGGGATGCGGCGCGTTCAGGATGCAGCCTTCCGGTATTTTCATCCGGAACGGTTCCAGGGACGCCCAGTTGTTCGGCACCTCCGGCGCCACGACGCATTTGATCCCGAAGCAGGAATAGGCCCTGCAGTACGCGGGCGGAACGTTGATGCCGCGCGGCGACAGGCCTGAGGTGCCGGTGAAATCGACCTCGATTGCGTCTTCCAGGATGGTCATGCGCGCGGAGAGACGGACGGGTTCGTCGTAGCCGTCCGAGAAGATTTCATTATCGAAGCTGCCGCGCGGGATTTTCGCGATCTCGGCCAATGTCGCGCGACGGGATGAGTCGAAGATGAATTGGGCCAGGGGATCGAGGCTGGTCATCTCGAACTCCCCCATCATCTCCGACAGGCGATGGACCGCGGCGTCGTTGCAGGCGCACAGGGAGTAGATGTCGCCTTCCAGTTCGACCGGCAGGCGGGAGCCCGCGCGGATGAAGTCGAAGAAGGTCTCGTTCGGCTTGCCCTGTTCAAAGCAGCGGACGATGGGGATGTACATCCCTTCCTCGAACACGGATCGTCCATCCGGTCCCATGCCCAGTCCGCCGATGTCGATGACATGGGCTGTATTGGCAAGAAGGCCGACAATCTGTCCATCATGAAAGGCAGGTGTCACGACAGTCAGGTCGTGAAGGTGGCCGGTGCCGAGCCAGGGGTCGTTGGTGATGTAATGGTCGCCGGGGCGCATGACGGTGGTGGGGAATTTCTTCAGGAAATGACCCACGCTTTCGGCCATGGAGTTCACGTGGCCAGGCGTTCCGGTGACCGCCTGGGCCATCATGCGGCCATGCAGGTCGAAGATGCCGGCGGACAGGTCTCCGGCCTCGCGGACGGTGGTGGAGAAGGCGGTGCGGATCATGATCTGCGCCTGTTCCTCCACCACCGCGATCAGGCGGTTCCACATGATCTGGCGGTGGATCTGCGCGAGGGCGTTGGTTTCGTTCGACATCAGACTGACTCCCGCACCATCTCGATATAGCCCAACCCGTTCAGCGACGCCGTCCAGCCTGGTCCGATCAGGGTGGAGGTTTCGTCCTCGGCCACGATCGCCGGCCCAATGATGCGGGCGCCGCCGGACAGGGCGGAACGGTCGAAGATCGCCCAGTCGGATACGGCGCCGGTGACGGTGTCGCGGACCGGGCGGCGTTCGACGGGTGTGGCGTCGGCTCCGCCGATGGATGCGGCAGGCATGGGGGCCGCGTCGGCGACGACGGTTGTCACGACAACCGCATAGCTCATGATTTCAACGTCGGAGCCTGGGACCGGGCGATCGTAGAACCTGGTGTATTCACGGTCATAGGCGGCGCGGATCAGGCCGACATCGGCCTCGGTCAGGTCGCGGGCGGGCAGGGGCACGGGGATTTCGTGGCCTTGTCCGACATAGCGCATATACGCGATGCGGGTTTCCGTGACCGGCGCGCCAAAGCTGCCCAGGGACACCGACGCCGCGGCTTCATCGCGCATGGCGTTCAGCAAGCCGTTCACCGCGGCGACGTCGAAGCTGGAAAAACGCTGATAGAGGCTGCGAACGACCTCATAGGCGACGGGTGCGCGCAGGAAGCCGATGGCGCTGCCGACGCCGGCGCCGGAGGGAATCAGCACGCGGCGGATGCCGATCTTTTCGGCGACCCGGCAACCATGGACAGGCCCGCCGCCGCCAAAGGCGATCAGCGTGCGGTTGTCATGCGTCTTGCCGGACTCGATGGCATGGACGCGGGCGGCGTTGGCCATGTTCTCGTCGACCATCTCGACGACGCCCAACGCCGCCATTTCGGCCGGCAGGCCGAGGCGCGCGCCGACATGGGCCAGCAACGCGTCATGGGAGGCCGCGGGATCGAGCTGCATCGTTCCGCCCGCGAACCGCGTGGGATCGTAACGGCCCAGCGACAGGTTCGCATCCGTCACGGCGGGGCGGGTGCCGCCATTGCCATAGCAGGCGGGCCCAGGATCGGCGCCGGCGCTTTCGGGGCCAACCCCGATGCGTCCCATGGCATCGACATGGGCGATGGAACCGCCGCCGGCCCCGATCTCGACCATCTCGATCACCGGAATCCGCAGTGGCAGGCCCGATCCCTTGCGGAAGCGGCCGACGCGCGCGACCTCAAACGTGCGGGCGGTCTGGGGCTTGCCGTCGTCGATCAGGCAGATTTTCGCGGTGGTGCCGCCCATGTCGAAGGACAGGACATTGTCCAGGCCGCATTGGCGCGCGACGAAGGCCGAGAAGATCGCGCCGCCGGCTGGCCCACTTTCCACCAGGCGGATCGGGAAGCGGCAGGCGGTCTCGATCGTGGTCAGGCCGCCGCCGGACATCATCAGGAACAGCGGGGCTACCAGGCCCTGCGCGCGCAGATCGGATTCCAGCCGGCGCAGATAGCGGGCCATCATCGGCTGGACATAGGCGTTGGCGGCCGTGGTGGAGAAGCGCTCCCACTCCCGCATCTCGGGCGAGACGTCGGATGACAGGGACACGGGCACGTTGGGCAGCGCCTCGGCCAGCAAAGTGGCGGCGCGTCGTTCGTGAACCGGATTGACGAAGGCGTGGAGGAAGCCGATCGCGATGCTTTCGACCTGTTCACGTTGCAGGATCGGGATCAGGGCGCGCAACCCGGCCTCGTCCAGTGGAGTCAGGATCTTGCCGGTGTTGTCCAGCCGTTCCGCGACCGGCAGGCGCAGGTGGCGGGGCACCAGCGGCTCGGGCAACTGGATGTTCAGGTCATACTGGTCGTAACGGCTTTCGTTGCCCATCGCGAGCACGTCGCGAAAACCCTCCGTCGTGATCAGGGCGGTGCGGGCGCCCTTACGCTCGATGACCGCGTTGGTGGCGAGCGTCGTGCCGTGGATCACCAGCGCGATGTCGCCGACCGCGATGCCGGATTGGCGCAGGATCGTGGCGACGCCCGTCATGACACCCTGTTCGGGCGCCGACGGGGTCGTCAGGACCTTGACCGTGGTCAGGCGGCCATCGTGTTCCAACGCCAGATCGGTAAATGTGCCGCCGATATCGACAGCCAGACGGGCAGACGGCATGCGATCCTCATGAATGCGTTGGAGCTCGAAACGGCAGTCTACCAGTCGATTGATTTGCCTGTGTAGTCCAGGAACAGATGTTCGTGCTTGCCGCGGTTGGCCAGCATCACCTCGGTCATGCCGCGGGCGCTGTCCTCGACGCTGACAGCCGCGGACGGCCCGCCCATGTCGGTGCGGACCCAGCCGGGATGCAGGGTCAGGACGGTGATGTTCCGGCCTTTCACCTCGCCCCACAGGCCGCGGGTCAGGGAGTTAAGGGCGGCCTTGCTGGCGCGATACAACTCATGCCCGCCGGGGTTCAGCGCGACGCTGCCCATGACGGAGCTGGTGAAGGCCAGCACGCCGGCGCCGGAGGTGATCTGATCGGCAAGCAGGCGCGACAGCCGGATCGGCGCGATGGCGTTGGTATACATCAGGTCGCCGGTCTCGGCGGCGGTCGCGGCCGAGGCGCTGCGATGTGCGGGCCCAGACACGCCGGCATTCACCAGCAGCAGGTCCAGCGCGCGCCCCTTCAGGCCAGCAGCGAAGGCGTCGATGCCGGCGGGGTCGTTCATGTCCAGCGCGCGGATGTCGACCTGGCCGGGATGGCTGGCGGAGAGATCACGCAGGGCGGTGGCCTGGTTGGGCTGGCGGGCGGTGGCGATCACGTTCCAGCCGCGGGCCAGAAGTTCACGCGTGATGCCCAGGCCGATGCCTCGGTTGGCGCCGGCGATCAGGGCTTGGGGTCGGTCGGTCATGAAGTGTCCTTACGAGTGTGGTTTCAGCGCGCGCATTCAACGATGACGGTGCCGATCTTGCCGCCTTGTTCCACCGACAGATGCGCGTTCGCCGTTTCATAAAGGGGGAAGGTTCCGGCCACGGACAGGATGCGCCCGGGGGTCGCCACCCAGGCCGCGATATCGGTCTGCGCCCGCGCGCGCTGGGCGGGGCGGCTGGTGGGAAGGGTAAAGCCGTGGATCGCCAGGTTCTTCTGCATCACGCGGCGCAGCGGGACCTCCCGGTTCAGCGCCCCGTTCGTCGCGTAGTAGGCGATCGAGCCGCTGTCGCGCACGCTGTCCAGCACCGAGTCCAGATTGCCGCCCAGGTCGACGTCGACGACATGGTCCACGCCGATGCCGCCGGTGATCTCCATAACGCGGGCGGCGACGTTCTCGGTCCGGTAGTTGATGACATGGGCCGCGCCGCCGTCGCGGGACCGTTGCGCCTTTTCGTCGGAACTGGCGGTCGCGATCACCCGCGCGCCGGCCCAGGTGGCGAGCTGCACGGCGTAATGCCCGACCGCGCCGGCCCCGCCGGTGACCAGGATCGTCTTGCCCTGCACGGACCCGGCGACGAAGACGCAGCCATGCGCGGTCATGCAGGGAATGCCCAGGGTCGCGCCCTCGGCGAAGGAGACATGGGCGGGCAGTTCCGTCACCAGGTCGGCGTTCAGCGCGATGTATTCCGCGGCGGTGCCCATCCAGCGGCCGTTGCGCTGGCCATTGTACAGCCAGACCCGCTTGCCGACCCAGGCCGAGGACACGCCGAAGCCGACCTTGTCGACGACGCCGGCCGCGTCGCTGTTCGGGATCACGCGGTCATATTCCTTCGGCACCGCGCCCCGCCGCCGGTAGGTGTCGGACGGATTGACGCCGGATGCCTCCAGCTTCACCCGGACCTCCCCGATGCCAGGTTCCGGCGTCGGCAACTCGCCCGTGATGATGACATCGGCGGCCGGTCCCTGCCGGTCGTACCAGACTGCGCGCATCCCCATCCCCTCCCTCGATCGGCGGGCAGCATAGCGCGGATGGGACGCGTTGCGGAGCGGGGGGCGAGCGGGTTTGATAGGCGCGATCCAAGCGGGGGAAACCGATGTCCGAATTGCGTGTCGCCGTGGTCGAGCAGCCTGGCGCGCCGCCCGTGATCCGGCTGCTCGACCGGCCCTTGCTGCCGGCCGGGTCTGCGCTGGTGACCGTGCTGGCCTGCGCGCTGGACGCCGAGGACGCGCGCCTGCTCGCCTCGGCCGCGCCCCTGGTGCCAGGCCGGCATTTCGTGGGCGCGATCGACTCGCTGGGCTCCGGTCTGACCGAGGACGCGACCGGCAACCGCCTGCGCCCGGGGACTCCGGTGCTGGTCCCCTCGGTCATTCCCTGCGGCACCTGCGCGCTGTGTCGCCAGCCCCCACGCCACGCCACCGGCTGCCTGTCGCCGCTCCGCCTCGGCGCCGATGCCGGGCCGGCCGGCCTGTCAGGCGGGCTGGCGGACGCGGTCTTCGTGCCACGCGGAGCCATCCATGCCCTGCCGCTCACGCTGCCGCCCTGGCTCGCGACGCTGGCCGAACCTTTGGCCACCTGCCTGCGGGCCTTCGGGCGCGCGCAGGAGATCGGGCGGTTCCCGCCGGGGTCTTCCGTCGTGGTGACCGGCCATGATGCCACCGCGCTGCTGGCCGTGGTGGTGGCGCGGGAACTGGGCGCCGGCCAGATCCTCATGGTCGGTGGGCCGGACACGCCCTTCCTTCGCCTCGCGCGCCGGTTCGGGGCCGAGGCGACCATCGACACGACCGAGGTGACCGACCCCGCGGAACGCATCGCCGTCGTCCGCGAAACCATCGGCGGGCGAGGCGCCGATCTTGCCCTGGTGCGCGATTCCTCCTGTTCCGACGCGCTGGCCATGCTGCGCGAAGGCGGCACGCTGGTGACGATGGGCGCCGATGGGCCCGATCCCGCGCCCTGGTCGATGGTGCGGGACCGGTCTCTGACCATCCTCGGCGCCGAGGGCTTCTCCCCCGCCGATATCCCGGTGGCGCTGGGTATGATCTACCGCGCCCGGACCCGTATCGATTTCGCCGCCATGCACGCCCGGTTCCCCTTTACCGCGGCCGGAATGACCTCGGCCCTGGCCGCGCTGAACGCCGGCGAGACACCGCGTGCCCTGATCGTGCAACGCCCTGATCTGGCGGGGTAGGAGGGGCTTCAACTCGGGGTTGCGGCATGCCACGATGCCGCTTCTGAAGGGCACCGATCGGGCGTGTAACGGTCGTGGCGTCCCTCCCGGGGGAGCAGCGGATGGAGCAACAGACGCCGCAAGGAATGATCGGCGCCGCGCTGACCGAACTCTGTGCTCTGGTCGGGCTGGAGGGGGCGGCCATCATCGACCTGACCGACTCCGGCCACGGCCCGTCCCTGCTCTATTTCTCCGGCAGCGGCGCGGCGGCCATCCTTGATGAGGTCAGCGCCATGCTGATCCAGCATCCCGATGCGCCCTCCCACGGGATGGCGGTCAGCGGCCATGCGCTGATGGTCTGCCCCTGGGTCCTGCCACCGGACCGGGCCGGCGGGCTGGCACTGTGGCGGGGGCCGTTCGGGCGGATCTGGACGGAATGCGACTCGGCCCTTGGTGCGATGGCGGCGGCGATGCTGCGGGTGATCCTGGAACACGGGCCGGATGAGGCCGGGATCGACCGCCTGACCGGATTGCCCAACCGGCTGTACTTCCTGGACGAAACCGACCGCCATATCGAGCGCCTGGCGCAGGACGGCGTGCCCGGCACGCTGATGGTCGTGGAACTGGACGACCTGGACCAGATGGCGCTGAGTCACGGACAGCCGGCGCGCGACTGGATGCTGGTGCGGATCGGGGCTCTGATCCGCGCGATGGTGCGCCCCGCCGACCTGGTCGGGCGCGTCGGCGGCGGCACCTTCGCGGCCTGGTTCGACGGCATGGACCACATGACCGCGGCCGAACGCGCGCAGGACCTGTGCGACCGCCGCATCAGCCTGCCGGAAGCCCCCGGGCGGGGCGTCATCTCCGCGCCATCCCTGTCGATCGGCATTGCCTGCCGATCCTCCCACAGCGAACAAGACGCCCGCGGCCTGCTGCTGCACGCCCGCGAAGCCGCCGCGGCAGCCAGCAACGAGGGCGGCGGTAGCTGGCGGGTCTGGCGGGGGGGAGGGTGAAGGCGGGGCGCTGCCCCGGACCCCGCAAAGGGGCTCTGCCCCTTTGATCCCCGCTAAGGGCACAGCCCTTAGAACCCATGGGTTGGGGGGATTCCGGGAGGGGCTGAGGTGATATTTCAACCACAGCCTCAGCCCCTCCCGGAATCCCCCCAAAAACAAATGGTTCCAAGGGCTCAGCCCTTGGTGGGGGTCGAGGGGGCAAAGCCCCTCGCGGGGTCCGGGGCAAAGCCCCGCCTTCCCCCCTCCCCCCACCGGAATCGTCCGCTACCGCCATTCCGTGCTTGCCCCGGGTGCTGGCGGCGGATGACAATGGGATGATGACGTATGGTTCTGTCCTACCGGAGGCTGATCCGGCGACGCGGTCGCCCGACCCGTCCCGCCGGTCAGGCTGTCCCGCTTTTGCCGCGTTGGACCTTGGGACCAACAACTGCCGCATGCTGATCGGTGTTCCCGCGGGCGACGGCTTCCGGGTGCTCGACAGTTTCTCCCGCATTGTCCGGTTGGGGGAGGGTTTGCACAACACCGGCGAACTCAGTCCCCCCGCCATGGACCGCGCCATCCTGGCTTTGCAGGCCTGCGCCGCTCGCCTGTCCCGCCGCCGCATTCACCAGGTCCGCGCCATCGCGACCGAGGCGTGCCGGCGCGCGGTGAATGGTCGCGCCTTCCTGGACCGGGTGCGGCGGGAAACGGGCTTGGAGATCGGGGTGATCTCCAGCCGGGAAGAAGCCGAACTCGCGGTTGAATCCTGCGCGCCCCTGCTGACCGGCGAGGGCAGGCGGGCGCTGCTGTTTGATATCGGCGGTGGGTCGACCGAACTGGCCTGGGTGCGGCTGAGCGAGGCGGGCATCGAACTGGTCGGCTACAAATCCCTGCCGGTCGGCGTCGTGACCCTGGCGGAGCGGTGGGGAGAGGCCGGGTTCACCCCGGACGGTTTTGCCGCGATGGTCGACGACGTGGCCGAACGCCTGGCTCCGTTTGAGGCCGTGCATCGCATCACACGGGAAATCCGCCAGGGCGGCGTGCGGCTGCTGGGCACCAGCGGCACCGTGACCACTCTGGCCGGGGTTGCGCTGAACCTCGACCGTTATCGCCGCCCCGCCGTCGATGGGATGGAACTGGGCGGGGATGAGGCGGACGACGCCCTGATGGCCCTGCGCGCCATGGGGCGGGAGGGGCTGATCCGTCATCCCTGCGTCGGGCCGGAGCGGGTGGATTTCGTCCTGCCCGGCTGCGCGGTGTTCGCCGCGATCCGGCAGTTGTGGCCCGCCACCCATGTCGTCGTCGCCGACCGTGGCCTGCGGGAGGGGATGCTGCTGCGCATGATCCGCGCCAACCGCGCCGGTCACCCCAGGGGCGCCGCGCGCCGGCCGCGCGAAGGAACCATCCGCGCATGAGCAAACCCCCCGGAAAGTCCGCGGGACCGAGTGGCCGAAGCCTGACCGTCCGCGTGAAGGGCTCCGCCCAGCGCACCGTCTCCTCCCGCCGCTGGCTCGCCAGGCAGTTGAACGATCCGTACGTGACCGAGGCCCGGAAGCAGGGCTGGCGCTCTCGCGCCGCGTTCAAGTTGCTGGAACTGGATGACAAGTTCCGCCTGCTGCGGCCGGGTTCGGCGATCGTCGACCTGGGTGCCGCGCCGGGCGGGTGGACGCAGGTGGCGGTGCGGAAGGGCGCGGCGGCCGTCGTCGCGATGGACCTGCTGCCGATGGACCCGATCCAGGGCGCGACCGTTCTGCAGGGTGATTTCTCCGAGCCGGGCGCCGATACCCAACTGATCGAGGCGATGGGCCGGCGGGCCGACCTGGTGCTGTCCGACATGGCGCCGAACACGACAGGCCATGCCGCGACCGACCATCTGCGGATCATGGCGCTGGCGGAGATGGCGCTGGATTTCGCCATCGCGACCTTGAACGAAGGCGGGGCCTTCGTCGCCAAGGTCTTCCAGGGCGGGTCGGAGCGGGAGATGCTCGACCGCATGAAGCGCCACTTCGCCGTGGTGCGCCATGCCAAGCCGCCGGCCAGCCGGAAGGAATCAAGCGAGCTTTACGTCGTCGCCACGGGATTCCGTTCGGCCAGCCGGTCCGAGTAGCGCGGGCTGTCGCCTGTCCCCACGTCAGGCGGGGCGCTTGCCCGTCTGGAACAAAATGAAATCGTGGATGGCGGGGTGGAACCGGACGGCGCCCGCCATCCGGCTCAGCGCATCGCTACCGCAGGCTCGCCAGCAGCCCGGCCATCAGCTTGCCGCGATAGGCCAGGCTGTCGATCTGGATATGCTCATCCAGCGTATGCGCCCCTGCCCCGGCAACCCCCAGCCCGTCCAAGGTCGGAATGCCCATTGCGCCCGTGAAGTTCCCATCCGACCCGCCGCCCGAGCTTTGCGGATTGATGTGATATCCCAGGTCCTTGGCGATATCCCGCGCGACCTCATACAGCGCCATCCCGCGCGGCGTGCCTTCCCAGACCGGGCGGGTAACGCCGCGAGTGACCTTGAACTGCACCTCACTCGATGACCCGCGCAGGGCCAGCATCGCCTCCACGCCACGATCCAGGTCCTCCTGCCGCTTGGCCATGCTCAGGGCCTCGCCCGTGCAGGTCGTCGTCACGCAGTTGACCCACTGGCCGCCGTGGATGACGCCGACGCTGAAGGTGCAGCTTTCGGTGGTCATGTCCTCGATCTCGATCAGCTTCCGCGCCATCTCCTTGATCGCCGACCGCCCCTCCCCCGGCCGCGACCCCGCGTGGCTCGGCCTGCCCGTCGCCTCCAGGTTGAAGCGCGCGATGGCATAGCGCCCGGTGACGACGCCGCCATCGGGGCGGGCCGGCTCCGGGATCAGCACGTATTTGTGGCGCGCGGCCTCTGCCTCGATCAGGTCGCGGGTGGAGGGGCTGCCGATTTCCTCATCCGAGGTGAACAGGACCGTGATCGGCAGGTTGGTCGGGATACCGGCGCGGGCGAGCTGGATGATCGCCTCCAGCGACAGATAGTTGCCGCCCTTCATGTCCAGGATGCCAGGTCCCCAAGCGCGGTTGCCCTCCCGCCGGAAGGACAGGTCGCGCAGAGTGCCGATCGGGTGGACGGTGTCGAGGTGCCCCATGACCAGGATGCCCGGGATATGCGGCGTCGGGTGCGGGAAGGTGCCGCGCACGCAGTCGCCGAAACCCATCCGACCGGCGATCCGCTCCGTCCGTGCGCCAGCCAGGATCAGGGCGCGAGTCGCAAGGTCCATCATCCGGTTGACCGCCGAGGCGTCGAAGGTGGGGCTTTCGCACTCCACCCAGGTGCCGAGACCGGCCAGCATGGCGTTGGCGTCGAAAGGCAGGGCGTTCCAGTCCATGAGGCTCTCCGTTGGCGGTGGCCCAGCATGGCATGGCCGCAACGGATCGGTGAAGGGACCGCCCCTGGTCGACCACCGGGAACCTCCCGTAAAAGGTGGGGAACGCAAGACCCACGAGGGAAGGAACCCAAGCCCATGCAGATCGGATTCAACCTGCCCGTCAGCGGCCCCATGGCCACCCCCGCCATCATGGCCGACGTCGCTCGGCTGGGAGAGAGCCTGGGCTTCGACTACCTGACCCTGACCGACCACATCGCGCTGCCGGACACCAGCACGCCCGGCTACCCCTATTCCGAGAGCGGTGAGTTCTACTCCCCCGATCCCGGCAAGCGGTTCGAGCAGTTGACCGCCACCGCCTGGATCGCCGCGAAGACCGACAAGATCCGCCTGGTGCTGGCCGTGATGGTCGTGCCGCACCGCCCGGCGGTGGTGGCGTCAAAGATGCTGACCACGATCGACGTGCTGTCCGGCGGGCGGCTGGTGGTGGGCATCGGCGCGGGCTGGCTGAAGCCTGAAATCGAGGCCGTCGCGTACACGCCCTTCGCCGAACGCGGCAAGGTGACCGACGAATACATCGACGTGTTCAAGGCGATGTGGACTCAGGAACGCCCGGTGTTCCACGGCAAGTACACGAACATCGAGGGCCTGGCGGTCGATCCGAAGCCGGTGCAGAAGCCGCATCCTCCGATCTGGGTCGGTGGGGAAAGTGGCCCGTCGATGCGCCGAGCGGCTCGGGTGGGGGATGCCTGGTATCCGATTGGGACGAACCAGGCGAACATGCTGGATACGCTGCCTCGGCTTGAGGCTGGGATCGCGCGGTTGCGGAAGCTGACGGCGGATGCGGGGCGTGATCCGAACGCGGTTGGGGTGGTCTACCGGGTGAAGCGCTTCGCGCATGAGGCGCCGCCGGCCACGGATGGCAACCGTCGGCTGTTCACGGGGACGCTGGCCGATACGATTTCGGACGCGAAGGCGCTGAAGGCGATGGGCGTAACGGCGATCGACTTCGACTTCGAGGGTCATGACGCGGAGAAATCGATCGCGGCGATGAAGTCGTTCCGTGGCGATGTGATGGACAAGATTTAGGGGGAATGGACGCACCCTATCCCGTAGCCGGGTAGGCACGTTTCTGCCGTCGTGGCGGCCCCCCGGGTCCGGCGAAGACCGGTCCGAGGGCAGGCTCCGGGCCGCCATCCACGACTTCCTGTTGTCAACGGCGGAAAGCCGTGGGTGCTGGGCCTGCGCCCAGCATGACGAGGGCACCCGGCATGAGCAGGACGCCCTGCATGACGCGCGGGCGCCCAGAATGACGATGCGGCGGTTGCCCCCCCACTCCCCCGGTCCCCAAACGCCCCGGTTCCCCAGCCTTACCCGCTCCGCAGGTCCGACTCGAACCGGTCGCGCCAGCGTTCCAGGCTGTTCTCCCGCATCACGGCGATCATCGCCTGGTGCCGTTCCCGCCGCTCCTCCACCGACATCACCAGCGCGTCGCGCATGGCGCGGGCCATGCCGGCCTCGTCATAGGGGTTGACCAGCAGGGCCGCGTCCAGCTCACAGGCCGCGCCGGCGAACTGGGAGAGGATCAGCACCCCCGGCTCCTCCGGGTCCTGCGCGGCCACGTATTCCTTGGCCACCAGGTTCATCCCGTCCCGCAGGGGAGTCACCAGGCAGGCCTG
>CANJSR010000075.1 GCA_947476855.1 Acetobacteraceae bacterium | reverse complement strand
TACCGCGATCGTGAACACGGAAGGCGGGTCGTCCTTCCTGCCGGAATACGTCAACGCCTTCGACAAGCTCGCCCCTGACCTGAAGGCCAAGGTCGAGAACGTGCTGCAGATCACGCCGGATCGGCTGCTGGCGGCCTACGCGGTCGCCGATGCCTGCCGGCCGATGCTGGATGCGATGTTCGGGGCCGAGTTCGACGTGATTCTGACGCCCAGCGCGCCGGGGGAGGCTCCGGTCGGGCTGCATACGACGGGGGATGCGGTGTTCAACCGCATGTGGACGCTGCTGCATGCGCCGAACGTGGGTATCCCGGTGTGCCGCGGTCCCGCCAACCTGCCGGTCGGCGTGACGCTCGTGGGCAAGCGGTTCGCGGACTCCCGGCTGCTGGCGATTGCCAAGGCAGTGGCGCCCGTCATCGACGCCGACCCGACGGCGGGGTTGCGGGAGCTGTGGGGATAACCCACGCATGGCAGGGCAGGCTGGATCGCGGGGTTGTGCCTCGGGCGGGCAACCCCCACTATCGGGGGGAATATAACGCCCCGCGCCCAGGTTGTGATGCCGTCTGAAACACTTGCTCCCGTGAAGCCGACCGATGCGGAAACGCTGACGCTGCGCCAGATCCACCGCGCGGCGTCAGAGCTTCGGCGCGGCGTCCCGGTCGTGCTGCGGGGCGAGGCGACACTGTGTCTGCTGGCGGCTGAAACCGCCAGCCCGCAGGCGATTGCCGAACTGACGTCGCTGGGTGTGGATGCGCCGGTGCTGCTGCTGGCCCCGATCCGGGCGGCGGCGGCGATAAGACAATCGGTCGATATCGGTGCCTCGGTCACCGCGGTGCGGATGCCGGCGGAACTGATGGTGCCGGACACGCTGCGCGCGCTGGCTGATCCGACCCTGCCGCAGAAGCGGATTATCGAAGCGTTCGAGACGGTTGCCGCCCCGGCGGATGGCGCGGCCGCCCTGAACCTCATCAAACTCTCCCGCCTCCTCCCCGCCGTCATCGCCGTCACCGCTCGGCCGGACATCGCGCTGGAAGCGGGACGGCATGATCTGGTGTCGGTCGGGGCGGCGGATGTGCTGCGCTATCCAACACTTGAGGTGGCGGGGCTGCGGCTGGTGGCCTCGGCCCCCGTGCCCGTCGCCGATGCCCCCGATGCGCGCCTGGTGGCGTTCCGGACCGAGGGCTCTGGGCTGGAGCATTTGGCAATCGTGATCGGCAAGCCCGAGGCGGCCGAGGCGCCCCTGGTCCGCATCCACAGCGAATGCTTCACCGGCGACCTGATGGGCAGCATGCGCTGCGACTGCGGGGAGCAACTGCGCGGCGCCATCCGCCGGATCGCCGCCGATGGGGACGGGGTGGTGCTTTACCTGGCCCAGGAGGGCCGCGGGATCGGCCTGGTGAACAAGCTGCGGGCCTATACGCTGCAGGACCGCGGGCTGGATACGCTGGACGCCAATCGCGCGCTTGGCTGGGGCGCGGATGAGCGGAACTTCATGACCGGATCAGCGATGCTGAGCCTGCTGGGGATCCCTCGCATCCGCCTGCTGACCAACAACCCTGAGAAAGTGGCCGCGATGGAAGCCTGCGGGGTGAAGGTGCTGGGCCGGGAGGAACATGAGTTCGACCCGAACGGCGTGAACGACGAGTACCTGTCCACGAAGGCTGCCCGGTTCGGGCATATGTTGGACCGGTCTTAGGGTTCCGGTTTTTGGGCGCCGGCCGCGCCCACTCCCCCCACGTCATCCCGGACTTGTCCCGGGACCAATCGCGGCAGGGTGCTGGGGATGGTCCCGGGACAAGCCCGGGATGACGGTCGTCGGAGCGTAAGCCCCTACTTCGTCGCCTTGTACCGCTCCATCGCCTCAACAATCAGCCCTCGGGCCTCGGCCGCGTCGCCCCAGCCGAGGAGCTTGACCCACTTGCCTTCTTCCAAATCCTTGTAGTGCTCAAAGAAATGCTGGATCTGGTCCAACGTGATGCGCGGCAGATCCGTGTAGTTCTGCACGTTGATATAGCGCCGCGTCAGTTTCGGAGACGGAACGGCAATGACCTTCTCATCCCCCCCGGCCTCATCCTGCATCTTCAGCACGCCGACGGGGCGGACGTTGATGATGGCGCCAGGGATGATCGGTCGGGTGTTGGCGATCAGAACGTCGATCGGGTCCCCGTCCTCGGACAATGTGTGCGGGACGAAACCGTAATTCCCCGGATAGCGCATCGGCGTGTAGAGGAACCGGTCGACCACGAGGGTCCCGGCTTCCTTGTCCATCTCGTACTTGATGGGTTCACCGCCGATGGCGACCTCGACGATGACGTTGACGTCCTCGGGCGGGTTGTTGCCGATGGCGATGGCTTCGATACGCATGGGGGAACTCCAGTGACAGGCTGGCCACAATAGGGGGCAACGGAGGCCGGTGCCATCGTCTCCTGATACGAAACCTGGGTGCGTCACGCCGATCGGAAACCTTGGCGCAACCTGAAACGTGCCATTGACCGATCATATGGGTCCAATAAACCGAAGATAGTCCGAATAACACTGGATCACGGCCGGAGGTTTGTGCCATCGAGACCCTTGCGAAATTTTCGAGATCACCCAGGCCCACAACATGACCGCCTTGACGCCCATTCGAACCACCAGCCTGCTCGCACTCTGCGCGATGGCCGCCCTGCTCGCCGGACCGCGGGCCGCGGTGGCGCAGGCCAACCTCGTGACCAATGGCAATTTCGCGGTCACCGCGAGGTCCGGCGGCGCGCAATCCTTCCAGTTCGGGACCTATGGCGGCTATTCCTCCCCGACCATGTCCCTGGCCGGCTGGTCCAGCCCTGGCGGCTACAACTATGTCTTTATCCCGACCGACACCGTCGCGACCGGTCACTACGGCAATCTGAGCCTCTGGAGCCCCGTCAGCACCCCATCGTCCTCCGCCAATGGTTTCACCAACGCGGGCCCGACCGGTGGGAACTTCGTCGCCGCCGACGGCGCCTTCGGGACCGAGGCCATCACGCAGACGATTACCGGCTTGACCGTCGGGGCAACCTACCGGCTTTCCTTTGCCTGGGCCGGCGCGCAGCAATCGGGTTTCACCGGCCCGACGACCGATTTCTGGTCGGCTTCCTTTGGGTCCGAGACCTACAGGACGCCCACCGTCAGCGTCGCGAACAAGGGCTTCTCGGGCTGGATGAACCAGACATTCCAGTATGTCGCGACCAGTTCATCGCAGGTGCTGTCGTTCCTCGCGACCGGAACCCCGTCCGGCGTGCCGCCCTTCGCGCTGCTGACCAGCGTGTCCCTGACGCAGGTTCCGGAACCCGGGGTGCTGCCGCTGATGCTGAGCGGGGTGGCCGGGTTGCTGGCCCTGACATGGCACCGCCGCGCCCGCGTCAAAAATGGCTGAGCCGCGCCGCTGGATCGGTTGGTTCCTGACGGCCGCGATCGCCTTCGCCCCCCTCGCCGCCCAGGCCCAGCTTGAAACACCCAAGCCGTTGCTGGGGCTGCCGCTGCCGGATTTCCGTGCCGATGCCACGCTGAACGCGACCCTGGCGATGTTCGACCGTTCGGCCGACACGATCGTGGCCGATGTCGGCTCCCGCACTGTTACCTGGGGCGATGTCGCCGACGCGATCCGGGGCATGCCGGCGATCGTCAGCACGATCCCGGTCCAGTACCTGTACCAGACGGTCACGCTGCAACTGATGCAGCAGAAGGCGCTCGCGGTGGCGGCCGAGAACGCGGGACTGGACAAGAGCCCGATCGTGCAACGGCGGATGCGGAATGCCGCCGATGAAGCCCTGGGGCAGGCGCTGCTGCGCCGCTCCCTGGCGCCCAACACGACCGAAGCCGCCTTGCGCGCCGTCTACGATGGCGCCGTCGCCGGCAAGCTCGGCCCCGACCAGGTGCGCGGCCGCATCATCATGGTGGAGACGAAGGAGCAGGCCACGTTGCTGATCCAGCGCCTGCAAGCCGGCGGGGATTTCAGCGCCCTCGCGCGGGAGTACAGCCGCGATGGTTCAGCCCCCGAGGGCGGTGACCTGGGCTATGCGCGCCTGGACATGCTGGCGCCGGAGATCGGGTCGGTATTGTTCGCGCTGGCCCCGGGACAGGTCACGTCCTACCCGATCCGCAGCGGGAATTTCTGGTTCATCCTGAAGGTGGAAGGCCGCAGTCAATTGCCGGCGCCAAGCTTTGACGAAGCACGGACGGCGCTGGAGAGGGACATCGTTCACGCCGGCGTGCCCGAACTGCGCCGCCTCGCGCTGGAAGGCGCCGTCGTGAAGTATCACGGCCTGGTCGGCAAGCGCCCGGACGAGGCCGCGAAATAGCGTCCGTGACGCAAGGACGATCCGGCATGGATGGGTGGAGCCGAACGTGACGTCCGCCGTGCAGGGGGTCCTGGTCGATGTGGCGCGGGTGGCGGCCTGGCTGTTTCTGCTGACCATGATCTTCGTGCCGTTGGAGCGGCTGTTCGCCGAACGGCGGCAACCGGTTGTCCGACGGCAGCTTGGCGTCGATCTGGGGTATTTCCTCGGCAACGGGGTCGTGACGGCCGCGCTGCTGTCCGGCATCACCGCTTCCCTTGCGGTGATGTTGCATCGCCTGCTGCCCGGAGGCCTGACCGCGTGGATCGCCGATCTGCCGCTATGGGTTCGGCTGGCGGCGATCCTGGTGATCAGCGAATTCGGGTCGTACTGGGGCCATCGCTGGTCGCACGAGGTCCCGTTCCTGTGGCGGTTCCACGCGATCCATCATAGCGCCGAACAGGTCGATTGGCTGACCAATACCCGCGCGCACCCGGTGGACATGATCTTCACGCGGCTCTGCGGCCTGTTCCCGGTCTATCTGCTGGGCCTGGCCCAGGCGGGGACCGGGCCGCAAGGCCTCGCGACACCCTTGCTGATCATGCTGACCACGCTCTGGGGGTTTTTCATCCACGCGAATGTGCGATGGCGGTTCGGCTGGCTGGAGGCCTGGATCGCGACCCCGGCGTTCCACCGGTGGCATCACACGAATGATGCCAATCGGAACCATAACTACGCGTCCACGCTGCCGATCTATGATCGGTTGTTCGGGACGCTTTATTTGCCGCGAGACACCGCGCCGCCGGTCTATGGCATCGACGCGCCGATGCCGGCGGGGCTGGTGGGGCAGTTGGTCAGTCCGCTGGATCCGCGAGGGTAGGTTCCATAGCCCGTGGTCACCCACTCCGTGATGGCCTCCACGCTTTTGCAGGTTGAAACCGCAAGCCGTGCATGGCGGGTCTGCACCCGCCACGACGTGGAGAGACCCGTGAGAAACGTCAGGTCGGCCTAAGCCCCCAACCGTTCGATATCCGCCCCGCAGGCAGCCAGCTTCCGCTCCACCGCCTCATACCCGCGATCCAGATGGTAGACCCGGTTCACCACCGTCTCCCCCTTCGCGGCCAGCCCGGCCAGGATCAGCGACAGCGACGCCCGCAGGTCGGTCGCCATCACCGGCGCGCCGGACAGGGACGGCACGCCACGCACGATCGCGCTGGAGCCGTGGACATTGATCCGCGCGCCCATGCGGTTGAGTTCAGGGACGTGCATGAACCGGTTCTCGAAGATGGTTTCGGTGACCATCGACGCGCCTTCGGCCACCGACATCAGCGCCATGAACTGCGCCTGCATGTCGGTTGGGAAGCCCGGATAGGGCTCGGTCATCACATCGGCGCCGTGCAGCCCGTTCAGCCGCTTGACCATCAGCCCGCCCGGCTGTTCCGAGATATCCACCCCGGCTTCCCGCAGAATCCGCACCGTCGCGCCCAGATGGTCCAGGCGCGCGTTGCGGAGGAACACGGACCCGCCGGAGATGGCGGCGGCGCAGGCATAGCTGCCCGTCTCGATCCGGTCCGGAATGATGTCGTGCGTCGCCCCATGCAGGAAGTCGACGCCGTCGATGGTCAGCTTGTCCGACCCGATCCCCTCGATCCGCGCGCCCATCGCCACCAGGCATTCGGCGAGGTCGATGATCTCCGGTTCCCGCGCTGCGTTGGCCAGCACGGTGCGCCCGTCGGCCAGGGCCGCGGCCATCAGCAGGTTCTCCGTCGCGCCCACGGAGACGAACGGGAAGATGATCGTCGCCCCGCGCAGCCGCCCGCTGACCCGCCCGTCGATATAGCCGGCATTGAGGTCGAAGGTCGCTCCCATCTGCTCCAGGCCCTTCAAATGCAGGTCCACTGGGCGCGTGCCGATCGCGCAACCGCCGGGCAGCGACACGCGCGCCTCGCCAACCCGGGCCAACAACGGACCCAGCACGAGGACGGAGGCCCGCATCTTCCGGACAATATCGTAGGGGGCTTCGGTATTGGTGATCTGACCGCCCAGGGACAAGACGCGGGAGGCGTTGTCCATCGGCTCCACCGCGATGCCGTGCTGTTCCAGCAACTGGCCCATGGTGATGATGTCCGCCAGGCGGGGGACATTGGTCAGCACCAGCCGCTCGGATGTCAGCAACCCGGCCGCCATCAAGGGCAGGGCCGCGTTCTTCGCACCCCCGATGGGGATTTCGCCAGAAAGCGGCTTGCCGCCGCGGATACGGATACGGTCCATGGGCTACATCCTGGGCAGCGAGACGCCGCGCTGCCGCATGTATTTGCCAGCCTTGTCGGCATAGCTGGTTTCACAGGGTTCGTTCCCCTGCAGGAAGAGGAACTGGCAAATCCCCTCATTCGCATGGATGCGAGCCGGCAGGGGGGTCGTATTGGAAATCTCGATCGTCACCTGGCCTTCCCATTCGGGTTCCAGCGGCGTGACGTTCACGATGATGCCGCAGCGGGCATAGGTGGATTTGCCGAGGCAGACCACCAGGATATCGCGCGGGATGCGGAAATACTCGACCGTGTGGCCCAGCGCGAAGCTGTTGGGCGGGATGATGCAGGCATCGGTCTTGCGGTCGACGAAGCTGGTCGGCGCGAATTCCTTCGGGTCGATGATCACCGAGTCCAGATTCGTGAAGATCTTGAACTCATCGGCGATCCGCGCATCGTAGCCGTAGCTGGACAGGCCGTAGCTGATCACGCCTTCCCGCTTCTGCGTCTCGACAAACGGCTCGATCATGCCGTGCTCCTGCGCCATGCGGCGGATCCAGAGGTCTGACATGACGGGCATCTTGCGGGCGGTCTCCGGTAAGGTGGTGGGTCCGACCGGTCTAGCCTACCGAGTCGCGCCGGGGCAATCGCGCCTTTTCGTGTAACGCCCGCGCGTATGCCGGGACGAACCTGCTAACGAGCACTCCTTCCAGCGGACCGAGACGCATGACCCAGGCGAAGCCCCCCTCCATTCCCCGCCCGCCGCGGGATACGCGTGTCGATATCCTGCGGGGCTGGTTGCAGCTTGTGATCTTTGCCAGCCACGCCGCCGGATCCTTCATCGGGGAGTGGCTGATCCACAAATCCTGGGGTCTGTCCGACAGTTCCGAGCAGTTCCTGTTTCTCTCCGGCCTCATGCTTGGTTCGGTCCATGCTCGGCGGAAGCTGATGCAGGGGCGCTGGGTCGCGGCGCGGGACATGCTGCTGCGGGCCGGGAATCTGTATCGCACCCATCTGCTGGTCTTCGCGCTGTTCGGGGTGATGCTCGCCTTGGCGTGCAAGGCGGGCATCGTGCCGGGTGAACTGGAGAGGCTCGGCTGGGGCTATCTGCTCAACGACCCGTGGCGCGCGATCCCCGCGGCGCTGGCGGGACTGTACCTGCCGGAGTTCGTGAACATTCTGCCGATCTTCGTGATCTGCATGGCGACGCTGCCGCTGTTCGCCTGGCTGGAGGACCGGGTGGGCAACTGGTCTTTGGCCGTGCCGCTGTCCCTGTATGCGTCGGTGTGGCTGTTCGGCCTGCATCTGCCGCTGCCGGCGGGGGCCAATCCGCTGGGCTTCAACCCCTTCGCCTGGCAGGTGGTCTTCATGCTCGGCGCCTGGCTGGGCCGGCGGACGCTGCTGCTGGGGGAGGCTCTGCCGGCCTCCCGCTGGCTGACCGGTGCCGCCGTCGCCGTGGTGGTGCTGGGGCTGTGGCTGCGGCTGGGGTGGTACGGGTTCATCCCCGGCGGCGCGCCTCTGCCGGATGCGGATATCGTGTGGAACAAGAACAACCTGGGCGTGCTGCGGCTGCTGCACGCGCTGGCGCTCGCCTGGCTGGTGTCGTGCCTGGTGCCGCGAGACCGGCCGTGGATGCATGGTGTCGTCGGGCAGTGGATGGCGACGGGCGGGCGCTACAGCCTCCAGATCTTCTGCCTGGGGCTGTTCCTGTCCTGGGGCGTGACGGTGGCGTTCCGGCTGTGGCCCGCGCAGGCGTGGTGGCTGGACCCGATCCTGCTGGCGGCCGGCTGCTTCGCGCTGCTGCTCTTCGCCCGCTGGCTGGACCGGCGGAAGGACGTGCCGCCGGTGACGGGCGCGATCAGTCCGCCGGCGGGCGCGGGGATGTCAGCGTGATCCCGGGCGGGTCGAGATGCAGCGGCCCGCCCCGGTTGATCCGTGTCAGGATCGTGCCATCCGGGTTGCGCTGGTGGTGGATGATGGCGCCGTTCTCGGTCTTGACGATCAGGTAGTGCTGGAGCGAGGGCAGCCGGAAATAATCCTCCAACTTCGCCCCGGTATCGCGGGCCTGCGTCGAGGGGGAGAGCACCTCCACGATGATGATCGGGTCCGTGACCTTGATGGCGTCGTGCGGCAGCGGTGGACCGCAGCGGACCAGCGCATCCGGCTCGTAGGTAGTCAGATCGTCGACCGCGACGGCCATGCCGTCGGGATAGACCACGCAGGGCCGGTCAGCGGCTCGGACGGCGTTGGCGAGTTGCTGATATAGCCAGCCCTTCATCAGGGCGTGCGCCGAACGCTCCGGTGCCATCGCCACGACGCGGCCGGCAACCAGTTCGTGGCGGGTCCGAGTCGGTTGCTGCATCGCCCAGGCGATGAATTCATCCGATGTCATCAACGTGGTAGCGGGGTCCGACATGTCTGTCCCTCGCGTTGCCCTGTAATCGCCAAGGCGCTTTCACTGTGACCGGGAACGGCAGGCCGTTCCAGTCCTTTGTGGTATCGCGCGCCCAGGCGCTATTCGTTCGCCGGGGGCGCGTCGAGATCGGGCCCTTCAGTCCGCCCTTGCTCCCTCTGACGGGCCTGATCCTTGCGCCGGCGGAGATTGGCCCGCAAGGCCTCGGCCTCCCGCGCGAGACGCTCCGGGCTGCGCTGGGGGGCGGGCGGAGGGTTCTGCTTGTCATCCATCCCGGAAACATCGCGCTCGCGCCGCCCGCGTCAAGTGGCGCGGTCCGGCTTCGCGGTCTAGCATTCCGGCGGGAAACACAGGAGGAAACCAGAATGGCCAAGACCCGCGGCAGCGCCCTGCTGATGGCCTGGACCGATGTCGATCCGGAGCACGAAGCCGCCTTCAACGAATGGTACGACAACGAACACATGCTGCGCCTCGCGAGGGTGCCTGGCTTCATCACCGGATCGCGCTATCGCGCGCTGCGGGGCGGGCCGAAATACCTCGCGATGTATGAGCTTGAGGAACATACCGTCATGCGCACGACGGCGTTCCTGGATGAAATTCGCTTCCGCCCCTCGGCCACGCGGACCAAGGTGTCGCCGTCCCATATCGGGCGGAATTTCCTGCTGAACACCTATCGCCGCATCTTCCCGGTCATGAGCCAGCCGGCCGATGAGACGTGGGAGCCGGCGCCGTTCCTGCAGATGGGCCGGATGGATATCGCGGCAAACATGGAAGACGAGTTCAACGACTGGTACAACACCGCCTTCATCCCCGGCTTCCTGAAGGTCCCGGGCGTGCTGCGCGCCCGCCGCTATGTGGCGGTCGAAGCGGTGCCGAAATATCTGACCGTGTATGAATTCGCCAACGGAACGGTGTCCGACACGCCGGAATGGAACGCGGCGCGAGTGTCGAACCCGTGGAACCTGCGGATGCGCCCGCATCTGAAGCTGGACGAGGGTTCTCCGGCCGTGTTCGAACGCATCTGGCCGAAATAGGCGCCGCTGAAAGGAAAAGACGACATGAGCGTTTCGATCGTGGGGACCTGGGCGCTGGTGCGCGCCGCG
Source organism: Acetobacteraceae bacterium (assembly GCA_947476855.1). Next base: position 4,002 of record CANJSR010000075.1, on the reverse strand, counting down.
TCCGAGGGCGGGGACGGCCAGACTCTGCCCGCCCCCTATGGCGGCGACAAGGCGATGGGAAGGGTGACCTTCAACGCCGACGGGCGGATGATGGCGGTGTTGTGCGACGGGCGGCCCTCGCTGCCTGACGGAGCGGTGCGGGAATACAACTCCTATTGCGGGAACTATGTGTTCGACGGGAAGCAGTTGATCACCAAGGTGGACGCCGCGGCCTCGGCCACGCGGGTTGGGTCTGATCAGGTGCGGGACGTGACGACCGAGGGCGACCTGATGGTCCTGCGCCCGCCCCGTCGCGCCTATGGGGAACGGGTGGAGCAGCGGACGTTGTGGTGGCGGAAGATTTCGGACGTTTGAGGGAGGCGGTCTGCCGTGGAAGCCGGCGGCGTGACCCGCCGCGGCGGGCCGGGACTGGTTGTTTGAACCGTCGTGGCGGACCGGGGCTGGTCGTTTGACCCGTCGTGGCGGACGAAGGTCCGCCATCCACGACTTGCCGCCGTCTCGTGAAGGAACGTCCCGGATGAATCAGCCGATACACCCGTCATCCGGGACCAGGTCAGACCTTGTACAAGACATGCGTGGATACATCGATCGCACGGAGGCACCATGAGCGGCACCACCATGGCCGATCCCTGGCAGGGGGTTGAGGCAGCCGCGCTCGCCGCGTTCTCCGGCTCGATCAACGCGGGCGCGCCTGGGTTGGTGGCCGCGATCCAGCGTGCCACGCGCTATGCGGTTGTGGATACAAGTGCCCGTGAGATCGTGCTGGACCGGCGTGCGATCTTGTTTGGCCTATTGTCCGTGGGGTTGCAGGACACGCCAAGCCGAGCGCTGGGCAATACGGCGACGTGGTTCGCGGGGTGGCTGGGGGCTCGGGTGCCAGGTCTGGTCAGTAAAAGCCTTGGGCCTGCCCTGACCGGGACCGATACCGTGCTGAACGCATTCGGGTCGGGGTTCGCTGTTGTGGCGTCCGTCTCCATGCGAGGGATTTTGCCTCGGGCGCGGGCGATCGCGGAGCAGACGGTCAGCCGCCCGGTTGCGGACCTGCGGCATTTCTTCACAGCGATGCTGGAGCCGCATGGCGCGAATTGGCCGGAGTTCTCGGACCTGGGGTGGAAGCCGTCCGATGCTGATCTGATCGCATTCCGGCAGGAGTTGTTCAGCCGGATCGGTGGCGCGCCCGAACGGGGCGAGAAGATGGAAGCGTGGCGGACGATTTTGGGGGTGGTGACATCGGATGCGTCTGACGGAGGCAGGGCGACTACTGATGATCTGCTGACGCCACTCGCTCTATCGGTCATCGGCTCGGTTCGGCACCCCTTGCCGGAATTGGACTCTGCGTCGGCTGCGGTCATGTTCTTGGCGGCGGGCATCGGACCGGATGATGAACTGGTGTCACTACAACAACTTATAGAGTCGTTGATTTTTGGGGTCACTAGACTTTTGACTGGGGCCAACCAGGCTCTGCTGCAGGTTCTGCGTCAGCGGGTTGAAAGTGTTCGTTCCGATCCATTCGGGCCGAGGTTGGCGGCAACATCGTTTGAAGATGTAGCATCAATTTTGGCTGTGTTCCAGGCTGGGGTTGGTCGATCGAATACGATTCTCAGCGCTGAAGCTGGTAGTGTAGTATACCACGCAATACAGTTGTCATGGCAAACGGGAGCGAAGAGTGCCGCCCCCCGCCACCTCGTCTCTGCCCTCCTCCTCCGCCAGGACGTTGCCGACATGCTCGCCGACCGGGGCGTCGACATAGCCCCTATCCTGACCGAACTCCCCGACCTCATCACCAGCCTCTTCCCCGAGGATCGCGACAAACGCCGCATCTGGCTGCAAATCCTCCTCCCGCCCCCGGTCCAGGTCGCCACCACCCGCCCTGACATGGTTCCCGACGACCGGGACCCGAGGCCGAATGACCGCCTCGGCCTGCGACAGTTCGCCAACGGAATTGGAGCCCTTATCGCGGCCGAGAACCAGAAGCCCCCGCTCTCCATCGCCGTCTTCGGCGCCTGGGGTTCGGGCAAGTCCTATTTCATGCGGATGATCCAGTGGGCCGTCGCGGACTACGCCGATCTCGAGGCCAAATCCCCCTCGACCCCGCCGGTGTTCAAGCGCCGCGTCGTCCCGATCTGGTTCAACGCCTGGCACTATGTGGAGGGCAACCTCTGGGCCAGCCTGATGCACGCCATCCTGACTGGCCTGCAAAAGGAGTTCGCCCCCAAGAGCGGACCATCCCGGTTCGACAACGTGCTCGGGAAGCTGAAACTCCACGAAGCCGCGGAATTCGCGGCGAAGGCTGAACTGAGAGCCGCTGAGGCACGGCTGAAGGAAGCCCAGGCAGCCCTCGCCCAGGCAATCCTGGAGGCCGATAAGCGGCGGCTGGCCGAACGCCACGTCCCGTCAGCCGATGATGTCATGAACGAAGTCTGGGGCATGACCCTGGAAAGCCTCCGCCCCAATGGCGCGGGCGACGCCAGGGCCTGGGTCACCAGCATCGGCGACAGTGCGATCAATGCCGCGGACTACCTAGGCCGCCCGGAACTGGCCCGTGATCTCACCGCCCTCCGCAACGCCGCCCACGGCGCCGCCGACACCGGCCAGGCGCTGGCCGAGAAGGTCGGCGCCATGCAGGAACTGCTCGACGAAGTCCGCGCGAGTGGGGCCCGCGGCGCCTCGGTCCTGGGCTGGCTCGCCCAGGCCGGCTTCTCCCCCACCGAACGCGGCGCCCTGCTGGAGCGCGTTGGCCTGGTCTTCGGCGGATTTCTGCTGGTCACCATCGCCCTGAGCTACTTCGGCGCCGATCTGGCCGCGCTGGTCACCGCCGTCACGACCGTCATCGCCCCCCTGGTCGCCGGCCTCGCCACGCTTCTGACCTGGGGTCGCACGCATGTCGCCAAGGCCACCCGGGCCTTCGCGGTGCTCGAAGCCCTGCGTAAGCGCGTCGAGCAGACCCAGCACCAGCGCCTGGCCGAAGCCGACGCCTCCCTCCTCGCCGCCAGACGCGCCACGGCCGAGGCCGAAGCCGAACGATCCCGCCGTCAGGCCGAACTCAACGCCGCCCAGGCCGCCGTCGCCCAGGCCCAGAAGGACGTGCGGGACGCGAGTTCCGCTGAACGCATGATGCGATTCGTGGCCGAACGCCTCGCCGATGGCGGCTATCAGCGGCATCTCGGCCTGATCCACATGATCCGCCAGGACATGGAGGGGCTGGAGGACATCCTGAACAACATCCCCTCGGCCGAGGCCGGGGTGGATGGCCTGCAACAGCCGATGCAACGCATCGTCCTGTATATCGACGACCTGGACCGCTGCCCGCCGCAACGGGTGGTGGAGGTGCTGGAGGCCGTCCATTTGCTGCTAGCCTTCCCGCTGTTCGTCGTGGTCGTGGGCGTCGATATCCGCTGGGTCTCCCAGGCCCTGCTCACCCGCTATCCCGGGCAGCTCGGCCGCGAGGATTCGATCGCCAGCCCCACCGACTATCTGGAGAAGGTCTTCCAGATCCCGTTCTGGCTGCCCGACATGACCCCGGACTCCGGCCGCCGCCTGCTCGCGCTGGCCATCGATCCAGCGGGGCAGGGGGATGCGCCGCCCCCGCCGCCGAAACCGGAAATACCGCCCGCCGAGGCGGTGAAGCCGCCGGAAACCCCATTCGAACCAGCCGCCGGAACCATCCCGCCTCCCGCCCCCGCCGGACCCGCCCCCGCAATCGAAACGCCGTCTCCCGAGGTCATCGCCGCCGCCGAAGCGCGCGCTGTGGCCGAAGCCCTGAACCTCGGCGGGACGGAACGCGACTGCATCCTCGACATGGCCGCCGCGGTCGGCATCTCCCCCCGCCGCACCGTGCGGTTCGCGAACCTGTATCGGCTGCTGAAAGCGACCTTGTCCGCGGCGGAGCAGCGCGATTTCGTCCTGGACGACGGTAAGGGGGGCACCTATCGCGGCGCGGTGATCCTGCTGGCCCTGTCGACCGGCGCGCCCGAGTCCACGCGGACGCTGATCGACCGGCTG
>CANJSR010000074.1 GCA_947476855.1 Acetobacteraceae bacterium | reverse complement strand
GGAGTTCATGCAGCTTGCGCAGCAGGGAATCACGATCGGTCAACATTCGGTCAACCTAGCAGATAAATTATGCGTCACACAGGCCCGAGGGGGGCATTTCCGGCTGGCGGTGCTCGGCCGGTTGGGTCTAGGCTTTCCTACCGCTACCAGATCAGCGGTAGCGGTCGTCCATCTAGAAGCAACTGGAGGTAGATCGCCCATGGCCTATCACACCCGCCTGGATGCTCTGAAGCAGCGCCACTCCACGCTTGAACAACTCATCCTAGATGAGGACAAGCGTCCCCGTCCCGACAGCGACCTGCTGGCTCGGTTGAAGGTGGAGAAATTGCAGCTCAAGGATGAAATGGAGAAATTGCTCGCCGAGGTGAACTGAAGCGGGCTTCAAACGATACGGCCGGTCGCCGTCCCTGGACGGCGGCCTGCCGCGATAGGCGCCCCCTCAGGCCGCCTCATCCGCCTCCGGCGGCGGCGGTTCCGGCACCGCTCGGCCTTCCCGCGCCAGACGCTCATTCGCGGAGGTGACCGCGGCGTTCAGGTCGCTCTGGCTGCACAGGCCCAGGATCACGGGATCACGCGGCTTGATATTGGCGCTGTTCCAGTGGGAGCGGTCGCGCACCTTCTGGATCGTGTCCTTCGTCGTGCCGAGCAGCTTGCCGACCTGGGGGTCTGTGAGTTGGGGGAAGTTGCGTAGCAGATACAGGATGCCGTCGGGGCGGTCATTGCGCTTGGCCACCGGGGTATAGCGTGCGCCGCGCAGCCGCTTGGGCGCGGGCAGGGCGGTGGCGGCCAGTTTCAGGCGCCCGGCCGAATTGGCCTCACACCGGCGGATATCCTCGGCGGTGACCTGGCCGTTGGCGATCGGATCGTAGCCGACGATGCCCTGCGCGACCTCACCATCCGCGATGGCCTGCACCTCAAGCGGGTGCATGCCGCAGAAATCGGCGATCTGGGTGAAGGTCAGCGCGGTCTTCTCAATCAGCCACACGGCGGTGGCCTTGGGCATCAGCGGCAGGGTCATGATGTTCCACTTTCTCGGCCGGGGGCGGCGCGCCGGCGTCACGCAACCGGAGTTCGGCGGGAACGGGGGATATGGCAAGCGCGAAAGGGTGGGTCAAGCGCCTGTTCCGACGGTATGATGCGCGCGCCACGACGGGAGACAGAGATGGCCCAGGAAGACGACGCCCCGCCGCGCAAGCGGCTCCGGCTGGAAAAGCTGGTTCTCGACACGCTCGGGATCGATGAGTTGCGGGATTACATTGGTGAATTGCAGGAGGAAATCGCGCGGGTCGAGGCTGATATCCTCCGCAAGCAGAGCCATCGGGGCGCGGCCGAGGCCTTCTTCAAGCGCCCCTGAGCAACGATCGGGAAAATCCCCCCTTCCACGTGGGAAGGGGGTCCTTTCTCAGGCAGCCAACGCCGCTTCCGCCGGTGCCGCGGCTTCGGCGTCCAGCACCGCGGCGGCGGCGTGGACGACAGCGGCGATCCGGGCCGCCGCCTGCACCTGTTCCGCGGTCAGGCCGTGCTGGCGCACCGCTTTCTCGTGGCTTTCCATGCACATGCCGCAGCCGTTCACGGCTGATACCGCGAGCGACCAAAGCTCGAACGTCGCCTTGTCGACGCCCGGCTTCGCCATCACGTTCATCCGCAGCTTGGCCGGCATCGTGCCGTATTCGCCGCCGACCAGGTGAACGAACCGGTAGTAGATGTTGTTCATCGCCATGACCGCGGCGGCGGCCCGGACTGCCGCCAGCGCCTCGGCCGACAGGGCCGGGGCGAACTCGGCCATGATCGCCGCGGTCACCGTGGCGTTGCGGGATGCCAGGGCCGAGGCGATGAAGCTGCCGGCCCGCTGCTCCTCGGTCAGCACCGGCTCGGTGGCCAGGGACCCGAGGTTCAGGCGGATGTCGCGGGCATAGTCGGGCATCGCCGCCCGGAGGGACTCAAGAGACATCGGGGTGGTTCCTTTTCGGGAAACAGGGCAAAGCCGTGGGTCCCGGCCCTTCGGCCGGGATGACGGGTGGTGCGATTGGTCCTATGCCGCCGGGCGCAGAACCTGTTCGCCCTTGTTCCAATTGCAGGGGCACAGCTCATCGGTCTGCAACGCATCGAGCACGCGCAGCACTTCCTGCGGATTGCGCCCGACCGAGAGGTCGTTGACCGCGGCAAACCGGATCACGCCATGCGGATCGACGACAAAGGTCGCCCGCAGCGCCACGCCCGCCTGCTTGTCGAGCACGCCGCATGCACCCGCGAGCTCCCGCTTGATGTCGGCCAGCATCGGGATCGGCAGCGTCCGCAGGTCGCCATGGTGCAGGCGCCAGTTCATGTGGACGAACTCACTGTCGATCGACACGCCATAGACGACGGCGTCGCGGTCCGCGAATTCTCCGGTCAGTTTGCCGAAGGCCACGATCTCGGTCGGGCAGACGAAGGTGAAGTCCTTGGGCCAGAAGAACACGACCTTCCACATTCCGGCATGCGTCGCGTCGGTGATCTGGGTGAAGGCGGTATCGAGGTTCAGACCCTCCGGCCCGCCCTTGACTGCGGTCAGGTCGAAGGCGGGGAAGGTGTCACCGACGGTGAGCATGAGGCATGTCCTTGTTTGCTGTTGCGATGCATTCGCATATGAACTTGTCATTCCGATTGATCCAACGAATAATATGAATGGATTTGATCGAACGGACCGATGACCATCCTGCCCAGCCCCCAGCAGCTCCGCTACCTCGTCGCCCTCGCCGAAAGCCGCCATTTCGGGCGGGCGGCGCTGACCTGCGCGGTGACGCAGTCCACCCTCTCGGCCGGAATCCTGGCGCTGGAACGGCAGTTGGACGCCCAAATCCTCGATCGCACCGCCGGGCGGCATGTCGTGTTCACCTCCCTCGGCCTTGACCTGGTCGAACGGGCCCGCGGTGCGCTGGCCGCCCTGGAAGCGGTCAGCGAAGCCGCCTCCGTCTCCCGCGAACCCATGAGCGGGCCGCTCCGCCTCGGCATCATCCCGACGATTGGTCCGTTCCTGTTGCCCAAACTGATGCCGATCCTTCGGTCCGCTTTCCCCCGCCTCCGCCTCTACCTCCGCGAGGACACCACCGCTCGGCTTGTCGACCGGCTGGAGTCGAACCGTCTGGACGTCCTGCTTCTGGCCCTGCCATGCGACTGCGGCGCGTCCGAGGCCACGCCGATCGCACAGGATGAGTTCCTGGTCGCCCTGCCGCCCAACCACGCCTTGGCCGGCCAGTCGCAGATCCCGCTCCCGGCCATGGCGAATGAACGCCTGCTATTGCTGGAGGAAGGGCACTGCCTGCGCGACCAGGCGCTGGCGGTCTGCGGCCTGCTGGGCGGGGATCGCGGCGACCAGGACGGGTTCGCGGCCACCAGCCTGCACACCCTGGTGCAGATGGTCGCCGGCGGCCTGGGCGTGACCCTGCTGCCCCGCCTTGCGGTCGCGGCGGGCATCACCGACGGCACGGGCCTCGTGCTGCGGCCGCTGGCCGGGGCGGGGGCCTGGCGCACCTTGGGCCTCGCCTGGCGCCCCAACGCGCCCCGGGCCGCCGATTACCGCGCCCTCGCGCCCCATCTGGCGGAAACCCTGCGCGAGTCGATGGCATCCGGCGACTGATTGCGGCAGACTGAGCGCCATGAGCGACAGCCCCTATCTGTTCCGAGCCGATGATCACCCGCTGCTGCCGGTGAACGACCGCCTGAAACTGCGGGAGGCGGTGACCGGGTTCGGCATCGCGCTCCGCTACCAGGAACGCGGCCCCGATCCGGAAGGCGCGCCCGAGGCCAACTGGTGCGAAACCGGGCACTCGATCTTCATCCTGGCCGGGCGTATCCGCTACCGGTTCGATACCCATACGGTGGAAGCCGGACCGGGCGACATGCTGCACATCCCCGCCGGCCATGCCCATCGCCACAAGCCGCGGGTCGTGGGGCCGGAGGTCGTGCGCTATGTCCTGACCGAATTCGCCGAACCGACCGCGGGCGCGTAAACCTTTTATCAACCAATTCGAGGCAACCTCCCGCATACAGGAGGTGCCTCGATGCTTGCCCCAACGATGCGGAACTGGTTCGGACGAGGCACGGTGGCCGAAGCCCCGCCGCCGCCCCTTGTCCAGCCGCTGCTGTCCGCCGCGCCCCCGATGCAGCCGGAACCCGAACGAGAACGCCGGACCGGCCCCCCGCCGCCCTGGTCGCGCGACCGGCAGGACATCGTCGACGCGCTCTGGGGTGATGGCTACGTGTTCCCCGGCGGAGAGATCGAAACCCTGCGCCTGGCCAAGCCGCTGGGCCTGTCCGCCGCGTCCAGCCTGCTGCTGCTGGGTGCGGGCGGCGGCGGGCCGGCCTGCAGCCTCGCGACCAAGCTGGGCGTCTGGGTGAACGGCTTCGAGTCGGACCCCGACCTGATCGAAGCCGCCAATACCCGCATCAGCCGCACGAAGCTGGGCAAGCGCGCGCAGGTCGAGGCATGGACCCCCTGCGAACCCGACCTCGCCCGCCATTACTACCACCACGGCCTGGCGCTGGAACCGCTGCAAGGCTGCAAGCCCGAGCCGACGCTGGCCGCCATCGCCGCCGCGATCAAGCCGGGCGGCCAACTCATGCTGGTGGAGCTGGTGGCGGACAAGCCGCTCGACCCGGCCGATCCGGACGTCATCCGCTGGGGCAACCTGGAAGGGCGCAAACCCGAGTCCCTGCCGGCCGAGGTGGCGATCACCCGGGTCCTGGGACGGCTGGGCTTCGACATCCGGATCGTCGAGGATATCTCCCGCCGCCACATGGACCAGGCGATGCTGGGCTGGCGGACCCGGGTGCGGGACCTGGAGGATGTGCGCCCCAGCCGGCGCCAGGCCGGCCTTATCGTGCGGGAGGCCGAGTTGTGGCTGGTGCGCATGCGCCTGTTCCGCGCCGGGCGGCTGCGGCTGGTGCGCTGGCACGTGATCGGGCGGGGTTCCGCTTGACTCCGGCCCGCCACGCCCCTAAGCAGCCGCCTCCCCATTCTTCTTGAGTGAAGCGTAGCGCCATGAGAGTTCGTAACAGCCTTCGTTCGGCAAAGATCCGCGACAAGAACTGCCGCGTGGTGCGCCGCCGCGGGCGCGTCTACGTGATCAACAAGAAGAACCCGCGCATGAAGTGCCGCCAGGGCTGATAAAGCCCCGGGGGGCGAACGGCCACGGCCGTCGCTGCCATGCGTAACGGCCGGGGCTGACCCGGTCGCAAGAATTGCGATAGAACGAGCGCCCAGGGCAGAACCGCCCGGGCGCTCGTCTTTTCGCGTCCGGCACCCTCAGTGACCGCCGGCCGCTCGGCCCTTGATCCGTTCCCGCAGCGTCTGGAACACGTCGTACAGCATCGGGATCAGGAACACCCCGACGGTGCTGGCCACGATCATCCCCGCGAACACCGCCGATCCCACGGCCCGCCGGCTGAGCATCGCCGCGCCCTCGGCCCAGACCAGCGGCACCAGGCCCAGGATGAAGGCGATCGAGGTCATCATCACGGCCCTGATCCGGATTCGCGCGCCGATCTCGGCGGCTTCCCGGATCGGCATGCCGGCTTCCCGCTGCTCCTTCGCGAATTCGACGATCAGGATGCCGTTCTTCGCCGCGAGCGCGATCAGCACGACCATGCCGATCTGGGCATACAGATCCAGCGACAGCCCGAAATACAGCAGCCCGGCATAGGCCCCCAGCACGCCCACGGTCACCGACAGCAGCACGGGAATGGGGATCATCCAGCTTTCGTACAGCGCCACCAGGAACAGGTAGGCGAACATGATGGCCAGCGACAGGATGATGCCCGTCTGCCCGGCCGCCTGACGCTCCTGGTAGGCGGTGCCGGACCATTCATAGGCATAGCCCTGGGGCAGGGTGGTCGCCGACAGCTCATCCATCGCCTTCAGCGCGTCGCCGGATGACACACCCGGGCGCGGCCCGCCATTGATGGTGACGGCGCGGTAGTTGTTGAACCGGCTGATCACCCGCGGCCCCATGACATAGCGGACGGTGGCGATCGCCTGGATCGGCACCATGGCGCCCTGCCGGCTGCGGACATGGATGCGGTTGATGTCGCTGATGTCCGAGCGGCTGGCGGAGTCGGCCTGGATGTTCACCTGCCAGGTGCGCCCGAACCGGTTGAAGTCGTTGACATAGAATCCGCCCAGCGTGGCCTGCAGCGCGGCGAACACGTCCGAGATCGACAACCCCAGCGCCTGCGCCTTGTCGCGGTCGATATCCAGCCACAGTGACGGGTTGGACGCGGTGAAGGTCGAGAACACGCGCGCGAGGCGGGGGTCCTGATTGGCGGCGGCTACCAGCCCCTGGGTCGCACTGGCCAGTTCGGCGGCGTCGCGACCCTCGATATCCTCCAACTGGTATTCGAAACCGCCGCTGGTCGACAGGCCGATGATGGGCGGCAGGTTGAACGGGAAGGCCAGCGCGGACTTTACCCCCTGCATCGCCCCGAACACCCGCCCGATCGCCGCCTGCGCGCCATTGGCGGCCCCCACGCGGTCCTGGAACGGCTTCAGCCGCACGACGATGAAGGCTGAGTTCGACTGGTTGCCGCCATCGAGCAGGGAGAAGCCGACGATCGACAGCACGCCTTCCACCTGCGGCATCGGGCGGATCAGGCCCTCGATTTCCTCCACCACCTTGCGGGTGCGCGACACGGCGGCCGAGTCGGGCAGGCTGACGGCGACGAAGAAGGCGCCCTGGTCTTCCTCCGGCAGGAAGCCGACAGGGGTCTGCTTGCTCAGGTACCAGATGCCCGCGCCCGAGGCCGCGATGACCACGACGGACAGGATGGAGATCCGCAGCAGCCGGCGCACGATCGCGGCGTAGCCGTCGCGCATCCGGTCGATGCCGCGCAGCATCCATCCGACCGGCCCGCGCGCGTGGCCGTGATGACGCAGGAACAGCGCGCACAAGGCCGGTGACAGGGTCAGCGCGTTGACGGCCGACAGCAGCATGGAAACGCTGATCGTCACCGCGAACTGGCGGAACAGCGTGCCCGACACGCCGGGGATGAAGGCCACCGGCATGAATACCGACAGCAGCACGAGGGAGATCGCGATGACCGGCCCGGTGATCTGGCGCATCGCCTTCTTGGTGGCCTCGGCCGGGGAAAGGTCCGGTTCCTCGGCCATCACGCGTTCGACGTTCTCCACCACCACGATCGCGTCGTCGACGACGATGCCGATGCCCAGCACCATGGCCAGCAGCGAGATCGTGTTGGCCGAATACCCCGCCAGCAGCAGGACGGCGAAGGTGCCGATCAGGCTGACCGGGATCGCCACCATCGGGATGATCGTCGCCCGCACGCTGCCCAGGAAGATGTAGACGACCGCCACGACCAGCACGAAGGCGATCAGCAGGGTCAGGACCACCTCCTCGATCGTCGCGGTGACGAAGGTGCTGCTGTCGTAGAAGACGCGCGCCTTCAGCCCCTCGGGGAAGCGCTTGGACAGGTCGTCCAGCGTCGCCTTCACCCGCGCCGAGGTCTGCACCGCGTTCGCGCCCGGCGCGAGGTACAGCCCGATGGAGACGGCCGGGTTGCCGTTCAACCGGCTTTCCGTATCCATGTTCTGCGCGCCAAGCTCGACCCGCGCCACGTCGGACAGGCGCAGGACCGAGCCATCGGGGTTGGCGCGGATGACGATCTGGCCGAACTGGTCGGGCGTGCTGAGCCGGCCCTGGGTCTGCACGCTGAACTGGAACTGCGTCTCGTCCGAGGTCGGGCGGGAGCCGATGCGCCCCACCGCGGCCTGCACGTTCTGCGACTGGATCGCCGCCACCACGTCGGCCGGCACCAGGTTCAGGGACGCCAGCCGGTCGGTGTCGAACCAGACCCGCATGGAATAATCGAGCCGCCCGAACAACTGCGCGTCGCCCACGCCGGGCGTGCGCGCCAGCCGGTCCAGCGCGTTGATCGTCACATAGTTGCTGATGAACAGCGGGTCGTATTTCCCCGATTCACTGTAGAATTGCAGGAAGGCCAGGATCGCGGTCGATCGTTTGCGGACCGTCACGCCCTGGCGGCGCACTTCCTCGGGCAGCTTGGCGAGCGCCTGCTGGACGCGGTTGTTGACGTTGACGGTGTTGATGTCGGGGTTCGTGCCAAGCTCGAACGTCACGGTCAGGCTGTAGCTGCCGTCGTTCCCGCTGTTCGACTTCATGTAGATCATCTTGTCGACGCCGACGATCGCCGATTCCAGCGGCTGGGCGATCGAGGCCTCCACCGCCGGGGCCGAGGCGCCGGAGTAGCTGGTCGACACGAAGACTTGCGGCGGGACGATGTCGGGGAACTGCGACACCGGCAGCCAGAACAGCGACAGTCCGCCGCCCAGGGTCATCAGGATGGCGATGACGATCGCCAGCCGCGGGCGGTCGACGAAAAGAGCCGAGATCATGCCGGGTTATCCCGCTCCCTTCGCTGGTCCCGCCGAGGCGGCCGGACCGGAGGAGGCGGGCGAGGGCGCCACGACGATGCCAGGCCGAGCGCGCTGGATGCCTTCGAGAATGACGGTCTCGCCTTCCTTGAGGCCATCAGCGATGACCGCGAGCGCCGGCGTGGACTGGCCGAGGCGGACCCGGCGGGCTTCGACCTTGTTTTCCGCGCCGACGACATAGACGTAGTTGCCCTGCTGGTCCGACAGGACGGCGGCGCGCGGGATCGACAGGGCGGCGACCGGCTGGGCGCCGGCGACGAACACGGTCACGAGCGTGCCGTCGATCAGGGCGCGATCGACCGGCTGGCCCGGTTCGGCGGGGCGTTTCGGCGGGTTCGGCACGCGGGCGCGCAGCATGATCGTGTCGGTGTTCTGTGCCACCGTGGGGTCGACATAGTCGATCGTGCCCACCGGTTCATGGATCACTCCGTTCGACAGCCGCACCCGCACCTTCGCCGACCGCAGCCCGCCCTGGTCGGCGAGGCGGGTTTCGAGCTCCAGCAAGGCCCGCGTGGCGACGGGGAACAGCACATCCATTGGGTCCTGGCTGACGATCGCGGTCAGCGGTCCGGTGTTCGGCCCCACCACGTTGCCCACCGACACGGTCGACCGGCTGATCTTGCCGGCGATGGGCGCGCGGATTTCGGTATAGGCCAAGTTGATCTCGGCCAGCCGGAGCTGCGCCTGGGCCGACATCACCTGTGCGGCGAAGGCGCGCTGGGCGGCGATCGAGTCATCGACCGCGGCCCGCTTGTCCGCCGGCGTGCCGACCAGGCGCTGAAGCCGCTGCAACTGGATATTGGCGTTGGAGAGCCTGGCCTGCGCCTCGGCCAGCACGGCGTCCTGGCGCTGGGCCTCGGCCTGGAACTGGGCGGGGTCGAGCTTGAACAGCAGGTCGCCCTCGTTGACCTCCGCGCCTTCGGTGAACTGGCGTTCTTCCAGGAAGGCGGTGATGCGGGCGGTGACGGCGACGCGATTGATGGCGGAGACGCGGCCGACGAAGTCCGATGTCTCGGTCACCGGGCGGGCCTGCGCCTTGACGACGCCGACCGCGGGGGGCGGGCCGCCGGGGGCCTGGGCAAGGGTGGGGGCGGTCGGGAGCAGGAGAGCGAGGAACGCGAGAAGGCGTATCGGACGCGCTGGCATCGAGTCGGGCACTCCTGGGCCGCGCCAGCCGGCGCTCTCGGGTGGGGAGAGGGGGCGGGGCAGGGGTCTGGCAATAGCGAGGCGGCCGGCCTTGGGTCAACCTGCCTGACCGTACGGGCGGGGGTGGTCGGGGAGCGGGCGTCGTTGGCCGCCATGTGCCGTCGTCCCGGGTCCACACCGTCCTTCCCGGTCTACACCGTTGTTCCCGGCCTTGTGCCGGGGACCGGTCGCGGCAGGGTGCGGGTGATGGTCCCCGGCACAAGGCCGGGGATGACGAAGATGGGGCCGGGGGGCGCCTTGGTCCGACGGAACCCCCTTTGTCTCTAACTCTTCCCGGCCAGCGCCTTCACCTCGTCCAAAGCCTCCGCGAAGCGGCTGTTCAGCAGGCCCATCGCCTCCTCATGCGATTTCTGCATGAGGTCGTGCAGTTCCTTCATGTTGGCGACCGCGTGCTCATACGCCTTCTTCAGCAGGTCGGCCTGCCGAGCGGCCTTGGCCTGCGGGGGTTCGGCGGCGGAGAGCGACTGCATCGCCTCGGCCATTTCCGCCATGCTCTGCTGCATGATCTCGGCATGGCGGCGGGCGACGGCCTGGGCGCCTTCCATTGCGATACGGTTGGCGGCGGCCAGCACGTCCATGTTCCGCCGCGTGGCGGCCACGAAGGCGCCCATGTCGGGCATGGCGGGGAATTTCAGGTCGGCGAACATGCGTGAAAACTCGCCAAAGTCGGGCATCTTGGGGCCCTGGGCCATGACCGGATCCTTATTTTCTGACAGCCTGCTCACCCTAGGCGTCGGGCGGGCCGGAACTCAAGCGCGGATCGGTCCGGCCCGGTTGCATCCCGGCCGGGTGCGCGTGAAGATGCAATGGTCTGCAAATTGAACAAAACGGGAGGATCAACGCGTGACGAAACTTTGGCGACTTTTCATGGGTGCGGCCGCCGCCTTCCTGCTCGGCGGCATCGCGGGCCAGGCATCCGCGCAGACGGATTGGCCGACGCGCCCGGTTCGTATCGTCATCCCCTACGCCCCAGGCTCGGGCACCGACTTCATCGTCCGCGGCGTTGCCGAACGCCTGTCGAAGCAGTTGGGCCAGCAATTCGTGGTCGAGCATCGCAGCGGCGCCTCCGGCACGCTGGGGGCCGAGGCGGTCGCGCGGTCGCCCGCCGATGGCTACACCGTCCTGATCTCACCCCAGGCGCCGATCGTCGTGCTGCCGAACCTGCGCAAGGTCGGCTATGACCCGATGAAGGACTTCGTGGGCGTCGCCCGGATCGGAGAGGTCATCGCCGGCTTCGCCGTGCATCCCAGCCTGGGCGTGAAGAACCTGCAGGAATTCATCGCCCTGGCCAAGCAGCGGCCGGGCCAGATCACCTTCGTCTCGGCCGGCGTCGGCTCGGTCAACCATCTGCGCGGCGAAACGCTCAAGCTCATGGCCGGCATCGACCTGCTGCACGTGCCCTATCGCGGCAACGGGGAAGCGGTGCCCGACCTGCTGGCGGGCCAGGTCCACGGCATCTTCGATTCCCTGGTGTTCCCGCACGTCAAGGCCGGCAAGCTGACCCTGATCGGCATCCTGTCGGATGAGCGGTATTCGGAATTCCCCGATGTCGGAACGATGAAGGAACAGGGCCTGCCCGAGTTCGACCTGCCGATCTGGTTCGGCGCCTGGTACCCCGCCGCGGTGCCGACACCGATCGTGGAGAAACTGCACAACGCGATTTCCACCATCCACTCGGATGAGGAATTCAAGGCCAAGCAGTTCGCCGCCGGCATCCTGGTCTATCCCAAGGCCGACACCCTGGCCGAGTTCAAGGCGCGCCAGGAACGCCAGCTTGTCTATTTCGGCGACATCATCAAGCGGGCGAAGATCACGCTGGACTGATCCGCGACGCACGGATTGCTTGAACCGGGGGCGCGCGGGTGTCAGCATCCGCCCCGGACAAGGCCGCACGCGCCGTCCCCGGTTCAACCGGCAAACGAATAATGGAGGAAACAATGCAGACCAATCGCCGCACCATGGCTGCCGCGACCCTGTTCTCGGCGGTCGCGCTGGGCCTGCCCGCCGCCGCGCTGGCTGACAAGAAGAAAAAGGATGATGCATCGGTCGCCGCCGCGGTCGAGGCATTCCGCGTCGCCATGCTGAAGGCCGACAAGGCCGCGTTCGAACAACTCTGCTCGGATCACCTGAGCTATGGGCATTCAGCCGGCAAGATCGAGACAAAGGCCGAGTTCATCGCCGCCTCTACCAGCGGCAAGTCGGTGTGGAAGTCGATCGCTTTCAACGATGTCACGAACAAGGCCCTGGATGATGAGGCGATTTCCCGCTTCATCCTGATCGGGCAGACGGAAAGCGAAGGCAAGACCAACGACATCAAGATCGGCGTGCTGATGGTCTGGCGTGAGGAAAAGGACCACTGGAAGCTGTTGGCCCGCCAGGCCTTCAAGATCTGATCCCGACCGGGGCGGCCGCAAGGTCGCCCCAAGGCCAGGGAAAACGGAGGACCCAAATGGACCAGCCCCTCCCCAATCACACGGCGCTCCACCACGACTGGCCCCCCGGCCTGACGCGCATCCCCTACTGGGTCTACCGCGACCCGGACGTCGCCCGCGCCGAACAGACCAACGTCTTCGAAGGCCCCGCCTGGAACTATTTGTGCCTGGAAGCCGACATCCCCAACACGGGCGATTTCCGTACCAACTTCATCGGCACCATGCCGGTCATCGTCGTCCGCGCCGAGGACGGCACCATCGCCGCGTTCGAGAACCGCTGCGTCCATCGCGGCGCCCTGATCTGTCTGGACGATTGTGGCACGGTCAAGGACTTCCACTGCGTCTATCACGCCTGGCGCTATGACCTGCGCGGCAACCTCACCTCCATCGCCTTCCGCCGCGGGGTGAACGGGCAGGGGGGCATGCCCGACGATTTCCGCATGGAGGACCACCGCCCCCGCGCCATCCGCACCACCACGCTCTGCGGCCTGGTGTTCGGCACCCTGTCCGACGACGCCCCGCCGATCGAGGACTATATCGGCCCCGAAATCACCGCCCGCGTCCGCCGCGTCCTGCGCGCACCGGTCGAAATACTCGGCCGCTTCACCCAGCCGATGCCGAACAACTGGAAGCTGTACATGGAGAACGTGCGGGATACGTACCACGCCTCCCTGCTGCATCTGTTCTTCACGACGTTCCGCATCACCCGGCTGTCATCCGGCGGCGGCGTGCTGGTCAGCGACAACGGCATCGCCCATGCCTCCGCCACCCGTGGCGCGCCCCCCCAGCACGACACGGCCTATGAGGGGATGCGGGCGGCCGATGACGCCTTCAAGCTGGTCGATCCCAGCTTCATGAACGCCCGCAACGAGTTCGGCGACGACATCCAGTTGCAGATCCTGACCGTGTTCCCGGGCTTCGTCCTGCAGCAGATCAACAACTGCCTTGCGATCCGCCAGGCGCTGCCGACCGGCGTCGACACGATGGACCTGCACTGGACCTATATCGGCTTCGCCGACGATCCCCCCGACCTGCGCGCCATGCGGCTGAAACAGGCCAACCTGGTCGGCCCCGCCGGCTATGTCTCGCTGGAAGACGGTGCCGTCGGCGGCTTCGTCCAGCGCGGCATCGCCGCGGCCGACGGCGTGGACTCGATCGTCGAGATGGGCGGGCAGGAGGCCGACAGCCAGGAAACCCGCGCCACCGAAGCCTCGGTCCGCGGCTTCTGGAAGGCCTATCGCCGCTTCATGGGGTTGTAGGCGATGATCGACGCGGACGCCCTGTTCCGGATATCGGGCCTGAACGCGGCCTATGGCGCCGCCATCGACGCTGACCGGCTGGAAGACTGGCCCGGTTTCTTCACCGAAGACTGCCTCTATCGCATCACCACCGCCGACAACCACGCCCGCGGCTACCCGGCCGGGATCATCCACGCCGAGGGGCGCGGCATGCTGACCGACCGCGTCACCGCGCTGCGGAGTGCCAACATCTACGAACGCCAACGCTACCGTCACATCATCGGCATGCCGGTCCTGGGCGAAACCACCGATGGCCTGATCCGAGCCGAAACCCCGTTCCTGGTGGTCCGCACGATGCGGAACGGCCACATGGACCTGTTCGCGACAGGCCTGTACCTGGACCGCGTCACCCTGAACGGCCCCCGCCTGGCCGAACGCGTGGTCGTCTGCGACAGCCACCGGTTCGACACGCTGCTGGCTATTCCTTTGTAGGGGGAAGGGCGGGGCTTTGCCCCGGACCCCACGAGGGGGCTTTGCCCCCTCGACCCCCACCAAGGGCCGAGCCCTTGGAACCGTGAGTTGGTGGTATTGGGGATGGGGCTACACGGACCGTGATGGGTCCGTGTAGCCCCATCCCCAATCCCACCAACTCACGGTTCCAAGGGCTCGGCCCTTGGTGGGGGTCGAGGGGGCAAAGCCCCCTCGTGGGGTCCGGGGCAAAGCCCCGCCCTTCCCCCGACAAAGGAATAGCCAGCAGCG